>JANNON010000153.1:0-9597 GCA_031399105.1 Blastocatellia bacterium
CCATCAGCACCAGGTCAAAGGTTTGTTTCTCCCAGAGCGCGATGGCCTCAGCACCATAGCCGGCTATGACTACTTGGTGTCCATGTTTATCAAGTATCCCCAGAGCCACGGTCTGATTGATAGTATTGTCTTCGGCAACCAGAATTCTTAAAGAGCTATGATCCGGTCTTGTATCTGCTTCCGGTTGTGCTTCCGGGGTCTCAACCACAGCAGCCGCTAGTCCCAGCACTCTTAAAATAGTGTCAAACAATTCGGACTGGCCGATGGGTTTGACTAAGTGAGCTGCAATCCCCAACTCTTTACAACGGGCTAAGTCGCTGCTTTGCTCCCCTGAAGTAAGCATCATGATAGCGGCGTGACTTAGGTTCTTGTTCCGCTTGATTTCCCGGGCTACCCCAAAACCATCCAGGTCGGGCATATGACAATCGAGTAAGACCAGATCGTATGGATCCTTTGCTCGATGGGCGCTGTGCATACTTTCAATCGCCTCTTTGCCTGAAGCGACGAGGGTCGCTTTCATGCGCCACCCAGCCAGCGTCTCTCTTAGAATTAAGCGGTTCGTCGCATTGTCGTCGACGACAAGTACTCTCAGACCTTCAATCAGCGGGACTCCGAGTACTTCGTGCTGGGCTGTCTGATGTGTGTCGATCGCGAGGTTTGCTGTGAAATGAAAAGTGCTGCCGCGTCCAGGCTGGCTCTCTACCCAGATCCTGCCGCCCATCAACTCTACCAGGCGCGCGCAAATGGTCAGGCCAAGTCCAGTGCCACCGTAGTTGCGAGTTGTCGAACCATCCGCTTGTGAGAATGCCCTAAAGATTACTTCTAACTTTTCTTGAGGAATACCAATCCCTGTGTCCGTAACTGAAAAGTGCAGTCTTGCGGTTTGGTCTGTTGTCGACTCTACTTCGGCACGCAGTACGATCTCTCCGGCTGCTGTGAATTTGATGGCATTCCCCAGCAAGTTAACCACTATCTGCCGCAAGCGCCCGGCATCACCAACCAAAAGGTTTGGGACATTAGGGAGTATGTGACAGACCAATTCCAGATCTTTTTGATGTGCACGCAACGCCAGGGTCTTAGCCGTTTCGGCAAGCATGGCGCGTAGATCAAATACTTCGTTGAACAGGTCTAACCGGCCGGCTTCAATCTTCGAGAAGTCGAGAATGTCATTGATGACATGGAGGAGGGAATCGGCCGAGGATCTCACCATCGTCAGGTATTCACGCTGCAACGGTGTCATCTCCGTGTCCAGAGTCAGTTCGGTCATTCCAATGATCCCATTCATTGGAGTGCGGATCTCATGGCTCATGTTTGCGAGGAACTCGCTCTTAGCCCTGCTGCCTTCTTCCGCCCTCTCCTTCGCAACCGTCAACTCTCCGTTAAGCGTCTGCAGTTCGGTTGTTCGCAGCGCAACTTCGTTCTCAAGGTTCTCTCTGTGTTGCTGAAGTTCCTGATCTCGATATTGAATTTGACCCAGCATTTCATTGAAGTCGTCGATTAGGAGGCCAACCTCATCATTGCCAAGCTTAGTGGCGCGCAAACTATAATTTTTCTCAGCCGACACCACGCGCGCAGTCCTTGCCAGTCCGACAATCGGCTTCGAAATAACCCGCTGAAGCCTGAAGGCGAGCAAAAAAGTCAGCAGGGATGAGGCCAATAGAATGATCCCAACAATCCAACTGTAGCGGACCAGCCTTGAGTGAAGTTCTTCCAGATCAGATTCGAGATACAGGAAGCCCACCAGCTCGCCGTTGAGGGTAATTCTCCGAAAGAGCTTTAAGTGATCATCAGCCCAATGGTAACCATCAGCCTGAGTTCCCGGCGGCAAAAAGCCGGAAGGTTGATCGCGCCGGGTGTACTGGGCCAAAGGATTGTTGTCGGGAGTGTAAATGCAGGCCGAAGTAATATGAGGCCGGGCACTCAGCGCCCCCAACGTTTCAGTAGCCGAGTCGCTATCGTTGAACGTTAGCGCGGCCGTGCTATTAGCCCCAATGATCTCAGCGAGACTGGTCAAATCCTGGACCATCGCGCGCCGCGAAAAAACCTGGTCGTAGACCATGAAAGAAGCGCAAGCGAGCACCAGGGCGACGACGCCAGTTAACATCATGCCCAGATTTAACTTGCGCTTGATTGAGAGATCACCGAATGCGCGCATTAATGCCCACCTTTCGATAAGGCCAACAGCTTTGAGCTTATTTTTAAACGAGCTTGCCCCGCAGCAGCAGGATTGATTTCAAAGCGCACTTTTTGGCTCTGTATGACGAACCTGATCATGCCGCCCGATTGGTTGAATTGAGACATCTCGCCGATAGTCAAGATGCTCGTCCCCTTGATGCTATCGAGAATTTTCGACAAGTTTCGTCCCTCGGAATTGCTGATGAACAGAATCTGACAGGCCCGAAGGTTGTCCCCGACCGTAGGTGCCTGATACGAAGGCGCCGGCCATTCACCAGGCTGCCATTGAGTCGGTCAAGCGCACCGCCAAATGGATCATCCCCGACAACTCCCACGACCAGGACGCCCGGTTCGCCGGAAGCGTCAACGGGCCATTCGACAAACTTTGCGAAGTTGAAAATAAAGGCGGCTTTCACCTGGTACTCATTGACCGCCTGTGCAGTTACTCGAGTAGTTAACACGTGGCCCATCGAGGCAACTAGAGCGATCAATATTGCTCCTTTGAGTAGCTGTTTGATGAGACGCCCGGTGAGTGAACCGATTTGAGAGATTTCCATATTGGGGACCCTAAAAGCGCGAGGGTAGTTTGCCGGGCGCGTAGGTTCGGCTGACTTTGATATTGATACGGTCTTCGGAACGCGGCGCTAACATGGGCAGGATGTGCAGAAATATTTGCATCGGAAAATCCACGCTATTGTTAGATGAGAGCTTGCTAGAATCGGAAGGTCATCTTGCCGTAGACACTTCGTCGAACTTGACTCGGAACGACCGAAATGTCGATTCCGTTAAATTCTGCGTGGTGGCTGTTGAGTAAGTTTTGAACTCCGACGCTCGCCTCAGTCTTCTCGTTCAGACGCCAGCCTACCCGCGAGTCAACTCTCGTGTAGGACGGAACTTGCTGAGATGGCAAACTCGAGACGCGGTAAATTGCTGTATCCAAATCAACGTTGCGCCAGATGCTAAGGAACGAACGAAGTTGGAATTGGTGGCGCGGATTGTCTCCCTCTGCTAATTGCGAAATTGTATCCAGGCTGTTCGCGTCCTGGTGTAAGTGCACTCGCAGGAAGGAATAGCTTCCGTGAAGCTTCCAACGACGAGTGAGGTCAACCTTTACGGCGGCTTCTAAACCGTAAGTTTCGCCATGCATGAGATTGCCGTAACGAATCGGAACTACCAGGTGCGATAGCGGGTTGGCCTCGAAGAATAGCGAGCCGAACTCAAGAGATGTCAGCCGATCATAGACATTGTAGAAAGTTGCGACGTCAAGTGAGACTTTGCGGTGCGGCTGGACGCGATAGCCGACTTCGAGTGCGTTTAAAACTTCGGACTTGGGCGACTCACCCCCCAACACTGCAACGATAATAGGAATACCACCCGGTCCAGGGGATGCCTCCATGTTGACGCGAATGTCCTGCTGAGTGCGGCTTGGCGTTCTGACCGAACGAGAAAAGGCGGCCCACATTGTCTGACTGCGGCTGGGTGTCCACAACAGACGGACGCCGGGCTGTGCTTCGAAACCAGTGAGGTAATTGTGCTCCAGCTTGACCCCAAGTATCAGGCGGAGGCGATCTTTCGCCAGCGTGATGTCGTCTTGCAGGAACGCGCTGAAGAGCTGCTGTCTCTTTTCCAGCGGGTTGAATTGAACCGGACCGGTACTGTCCCCTTTGACTTTATGAGAAGCCAGCCGATATCCCATTCCCCAGATTAATTCCTGGCGGCCCCAACCAGCGTGATGCTGAAAATCAATGTCGAACGTGTTGATTCGATCATTAATACTGAAAAGGTTGCGGTCAAACTGATCGTAATAAACCTGTAGCCCGATGTCGGACGTTTCGGAAATGGCTCGCGTCCAGCGACCACGTACATGTCCGCCAGTCAATTCACCATGCTTATTTGAGATGGGCGAAAAAGGATTGGCGAGTGAAATGACGGTTGGATTGTCGTGGACGTTGGTGCGGTAGATATCGCTTTCGAGGGTCAACTCATCTCGCTCGGTAGGTTGCCACTCGACTCGCCCACCGACACGCCCAAACTGCTGCCCATCATTTGCGCCGCGAAGGAATGCGTCAACGAGTTCGGCGCGGTTGAAGTACTTGCCATAAACTCGATAAGCAGCGTTCTTACCCAGACTGGAACCGAAGCGAAAACTACCAAAGCCTCGATCTTCAGTGCCGGCACCGGCGGTAACCACTACTCCCCGTGTGTCCCGTGTGTCCTTGGTGATGATGTTGATGACACCATTAACAGCATTTGCGCCCCACAGTGTGCCACCAGGTCCCCTAATGACTTCAATTCGTTCAATGTTTTCCAGTACCACATCCAGAACTTCCCAGTAGACCCCTGAGGTTTCCGGCGAGTAAACACTGCGGCCATCGATTAAGACCAATAGCTTGTTCGCGAATCGAGCATTGAATCCGCGAGCACTGACTGCCCATTTGTTGCCGTCAATCCGGGCCACTGTCAGGCCGGGAGCCAAACGCAATAGCTCAGGAATGGTGGTCAACCCAGATCTTCGGATTTCCTCTTGAGTAATGACATAAACGGCCGCCGCTGTCTGAAATAGCTTCTCCTCTTTTCTCGAGACGGAGGTGACGTCGATGTTCATCAGGTCTTCCAGACTCGCCCTCGTCAGGTCGATATCCGGTTTTTGGGCCACGACACTCATGGAAAGGACGGCAACCAGGAACGCACAACTGAGCATCGTCCCGAGGTGAGTAATTAGTCTTCTCAGGGCCGCGCCACTGATATCTCGTCTCATGTTTGTCGTACTCCGATTTTCGTCTGGGAAGCAGGCAGATTTTTTCTGGGAAGGGGTTGTCATTCGAAAAGTCTCCACTAAAAGTGGTGGTAGATCTGAAACACAGCTTCCGGCCGTGTTGCGCATTGGTTTCTTGGAAGTACCCGAGCACCGTATTTGAAAGAGAAGGACACTCCGACACGTTTCTAAATATTTGACCGACCAGGGCTGGAGTATTTCCTGCTAACTCTGAAAGGACTCTGAAACGGCGGGGCGTTCGCGTTGCTCACGGCTCAACCCGTGACAAACGGTGAAGAGCACGAGTGCAAGCAATATGCCACCTGTTGGTTGATCACAAAGTTAGCTGTTTTCCAATCACGGTGAGGTTTAAGTCTCACTTCAGAAAACAGCGAGATGTTGGTTTGGCTTGATGGTTCGCGCGAAGCACCACTCGCTCTGGCACAGACATTGTTAGGTTTCTTGATTGAGAGCCTCGGCGTTTCTTGTCTTCCCTTTCCTGGGCCGATTCACCACTGTTGGGGTGCTTTGCCTACCCAGGAAAGAACACTTCCCGCTACTCGCCGCAAGGCGCTTACGATGCAGACAGTAATCACATCACCGAAAACGGAAAATAATTAGCCTGGTCAAGTGAGAGTCGCAAAAGACTGATTTGATCCTCTGCGAATGGCTCTCTTGAGTTCTAAATTTGAGGAGGAGCTTCCGGCAAATGAACTAAACCGCGGAGGATCCCTATTTGCCAGCGGACCGTAGTTTTTTGGCGTGAGATGCGCAGGTCGCACACAACGACCAGACTGAAACCAATGAAGATATTAATTGCCGAAGATGATCCCGTATCCCGCTTGGTGCTTGCTGCGACGCTTGCGAAGTTTGGCTATGAGGTCGTGGTCACAGTCAACGGTGCTCAAGCTTGGGCTGCATTCCAGAGTGCAGATGCTCCACACTTAGCCATCCTCGACTGGATGATGCCTGAGATAGAAGGTGTTGAGCTTTGTCGCCGCATTCGCGCCCTGCCTACGACCACTCCGCCTTATCTAATTCTCCTCACGGCCAAGAGCAGCAATGAAGACATCGTCGCCGGGCTCGAGGCCGGAGCTAACGACTATTTGACCAAGCCTTTTAATCGGGCCGAATTGCGCGCGCGCCTGCAGGTGGCCACTCACGTTTTGGAGTTGCAGAGAAATCTTGCGGAGCGCGTGAGCGAGCTGGAAACTGCGCTCTCGCAGGTCAAACAGCTTCAGGGCTTGCTACCAATCTGCTCTTACTGCAAGAAGATTCGTGATGAGAAAAACTACTGGCAACGGGTTGAATGCTACCTTACGGAACACACCGACGTGTTGTTCAGTCATGGCATCTGCCCTGAGTGCTATGAGACCGTTGCGCTCGAGTTCAAGCAGGCACTAAAAACCAGTTCATAGATGCCGGACTCACCGAGTGTCGGGTGGCAGTTGTGAGGAGGACGGTTTAGGGTCTTAATCGTATGGCCCGGTATAGCTCACTTGTCCGTGGACCGTCATTCGAATGGTACAGCTGCCGGCCGCAACCCCACATCTGAAGATCACTTGCGCAAACTCAAAGCCAGGAAGAGATTGTATGTCTTCTGCTGTGAGTTCAAACGTTTGGTTTTTGCTGTCGGTCTGGGTTATCGGTACCGAAGACGCCGGTCTGAAGCACGAGAGAGTGTCCGTGAGTCCCGTTTAGAAGCAAGTTCGGGAGCAGGGTTCCAGCACTAGAATCGGATGGCCCAATGGCGGTCTTGTATACCTGAAAAACCAAAGGCTCCTGTTTGGTAGCCCTTGTCCCTCTTACTGATCCTATTGGGTGGAGCAGAGGAGGGTCGAACTCCTGGCCTCCGCATTGCGCCGGAATCTCGGCGAATCATTCTCATATCACCTTCCTCGCAAACCGCTCAATCACCGACGAAGATTTTGTTGCGGACGCTGGTTTTGGCTCCTACCTTTATTCATGCGATTCCGGTGCAGAGACCGTTGTCGCGGCACAGCGATGGCTTAAGACTCGAAAGTCTGCCATGCCATAGGGCTAGTGCGGCACAGCGAAATTTACTCCACTCCGCCGGGTAGGTTCAGCGCCAAGTGAGATACTACGCAATCGTGATTTAGTACCCGTTTGCGTTAGGGCGTGGATCTCGATTGAACCATGGGGCAGATTTCGCAGAATGTAGGCCCCACCCTTCCCGGTCGTGACCACGATTTTTCCAAAGACGACTCGCGCTCCTTCAACCGCCTGGTCTTCTTCCGGATTGAATTTCCCGTCACCGTCCTGATCGATGAATACCACCCCGGATACCGCGCGCTGAGCTGAGATAGGAATATCGAGATAGAAGTTTTGTAGCGGATGGACTATTACTGGCCAGGATGTTTGCCGCAACATGCGAAAGTCTGCGGGCATGCTCGCCGGATCGAGTTCTAAGGTGTAGCTGCCGGGCGGAACGCTGCGAAATTGATAGGCACCACTATAATCGGCGTCTGCGCTTGTGGCTGCATCCTTCGCATCCACCGGCCGCAAGGTTAAGCGCACACCCGGCACACCTGGAAGACTTCCGGCAGTTAGTTCTCCCTTTTGCGAAACGTCGTTGAAGACGCGACCTGCAACTGCGCCGTAGTCGGTAATGCCGAAGCTAATATTTACCGTTTGCCTCGGCGCCAGGAAACCGTGTTGCTCGGTCATCGTACTGGCAAGCCAGCGATCGCCAAGCTCTTCCGAGATCAGGCTGAGCTGATAACCACCCGAATTGACCTCAAACTGAAAGCGGCCGCCGGCATCTGTCATAATGCTCCGGTTTCCACCCAGTTGTACTTTCATCCCGGCAACGCCGGGCTCGTTTGCATCGTCCTGACCGTTGCCGTTCTGATCAAAGAACACGCGCCCCTGTATCTTCCCTCTCTCTAAGCCAAGCAATCGCGAAAACTGCAAGCCCCCACCGCTGCCTGCTCCAAAGCGGTGCACAAAGGAGACGGTGAGAGAAGTTTGGTTGCCATACCCGCCAGATCCGAAGGCCCGCGAACCGCTCACTTGCAAAGAGTTGGCCGCGTCTAACCGCAGGTTTAGGGAGGCCGACGTAATAAGACTGCGCTGATGGCGGGCCAGGATCTCGCCTACGCTGTAACGCGCTTCACCAGAAACATTGATTCTCGAGAAAGCGGTCTGAAGGCGCACTCCCACATCGAGGCCACGGTTTTGAGGAAGCTCGACACCGGGCAGCAACAAAGCAAGGGAGTCGCGATTCGTCTGCAGGAACGCTACTGGGTCGGAGGCAAATGCCGGTTGCAGCACTGGCGGCAGCAGGGTGGGATTGCGAACCAGCAGGCCCACGAGCGACGATTTCTGACGGGTGTAGTTGACGAAGGCGGTAGCGGAGCCGCGCTTAAACGCATAGCGCAACTGTTCGTTGAGAATGAAGCCATCATCAGTGTCAGCGCCGGCGCGCAGCTCCCGGCTTGAACTAATCTGAGCCTGAAAGTTGTGGCTCCAGTTTTTGTTGAAGCGAATATTGTGACCAATCGTTGCAGTCTGCGTTTGCAGTTGAAAGCGCGAGCTACCACCTGGCGCCCCCACTTCAATTTTCTGCTGCGCAAAACGGAAGTTAAGCTGCGATTGTTCATCTATCTTGAAACTCGCGTTTGCGAATAGCGATGAGCGGTTCAGGTAGGCGCGTCCGGCATTAGCAGGCGGCGCAATGACCGTGTGGTTATAACTGAAAGAAGTATTGAATCGTGAGCCGGGGCGCCAGCTCAGAGCAAACGCCTCAGTCTCGCGCCCGCCTGACTGCGCGCCGATGCTAACCAGTGGCGACCCGCGATCGAAACGAACGATTTCGCCAGAGCCGGTCAGTGGCCCACGATTGAAATCGAGCCGCGCACGCCCGGACAATCCACCATTGGCATACGCGACCTCTCCCTCTGCAGCCATGTTTTTCGTTGGCGCATAACGTCCGTCGAGGTGCCAGACTGTGCCACCCTTGCCCAACTTATTCTCAGGTCCTGGAGAAGCAACGAACATTCCAGCACGCACACGCCAGAATTCGCCCTGCGCCACTGGCGCGACGATGCCCAGGACTCGAGCCTGATTCATGTCGAACAAGGATAGCGAGGGACGCGCCTGGCCGGCGAAGATTTCAACTCCGCGCAGTAGCGAGGCTTGCGTCGAAGTCATGTGAAAGCCTCGCATCGTCGAACCGTTGAAACTAAGCGGGGAGACACTGAGGTTGCTGTCCAGAATATCAACGGATCCGTTTGGCCCATCAATGCCAAGCGACATGCGATTCAGCCCGAGGCCGAAGACTGCCACGCCGGAGCGATACTGATCACCCTTGCCCATGAACTTGACCATATCGCTCGAGAAACGGAAGGTTCGTCCCTGAGTGAGTTTCTTTTGAAAGTCGAAGCTCTGATGTAAGAGCGTTGGGGCTCCGCCAACCGGTGCCGAAAATGAAAGTGAATAGGAACCTGAAAAACCGCCTACGGCCTGGATGTCCAGGGGCAGGGCGGCTTTGTGCTGGCTTGCGGCGGACGTGCGGCCAACCACCTGTACGATGAAGGTAAAACGTCGCGTCCCGGCAAAGCCTATCAGCATGGTCTCACCGATTCGAAGACCCGTTAGTGTCAGCCCCTGGCTACTAAGCACAGCCGTCGCGATTTCCGGCGAAA
>JANNON010000179.1:0-9928 GCA_031399105.1 Blastocatellia bacterium
CTGATCTTCAACGCATCTCGCAGATATCGTTCACCCTCTTCTGACTTCCCTCCGCGCGCCAGTACGATACCAAGTGTCGCCAGGGTTTGAGCTGTCTCGGGATGACCAACCGGCCAGGTTTTTTGTTGGACTGTTATCGCATGACGCAACAGCTGTTCGGCTTTGACGTAATCGTGCTTGAGGTAGTACATCCGACCATAGTGCGTGAGCACGATTCCGCCGTTCGGATGATTTGGCCCAAACAGCAAATTTGAACGTTCGACTGCCCGCTGAAATAGTTTGTCAGCCTCGTCGTACTTACTTTGCGAAGTGAGATTGGTCGCAAGGTTCATTAGCACAAGTGCTTCAGTGACATGCGGTGGGTTTACTTGTTTGAACGCCTCAACAGATTCGCGCAATAGCTGCTCCGCACCAGACAGGTTGCCACGATACTCCTGAACCAAACCCAGCAGATTCAGCGCTGTTGCCCCATATAAATTGGCTCCGACGACACGGCGAGACACAACAAGCGCCTGTCGTGCAACCAACTCCGACTCTTCCCCTCGACCGCGTTGAAAGAGTAAGGCGCTCAATTCAATCAGCGTCGCCGCAGTCTCGACATCGCCAGCGGGGGCCAGCCGGCTCTTGATCTCGAGTACCTGTCGCAGCGTAGTCTCGGCCTCGTCGAATTCACCCTTCGCACGCAGCAGCCGCGCGAGATCGAACATTGTGGTCGCTGTCTCGCGATGATCGTTTCCATACAACTGTCGATGAGTCGCCAACGACTGCCGGATTAATGGCTCGCCTTGGTTGAACAGATTCAATCCACCAAAAGTGTTTCCAATCGTGCGGCGTACTGCTGCTTGAACTTCCGGTTGCTCTACCAGATCGATGTCGGCTCGCCGCGCCGCATCCGCCAGCAGGTCGGCTGCTTTTACGTTCACTCCTTTTTTTGATGGATCGGCTGAGCTCAACATCTCCTGCAAGAATGAGTTGACGCGCACTGCTTTTTCACGTTCCATTCGCGCGACATCGCGTTCTCTAGCGGCGACTCTTCCCTGCCACACAGTTGCGATTAGACCCGCGATAAGAGCGATGCCCACCACCACTCCCGCGGCAACGCCGACACGGTGACGTCTGACGAACTTAACAGTCCGGTACGAGAGGGTGTCTGGTCGGGCAATCACAGGAAGGCCAGCTAAATGCCGCCTAACATCTTCGGAAAATTCCTCGACTGACGCATAGCGTCGCGACGGCTCCTTCTGCATTGCTTTCAAAACGATGTTGTCGAGATCACCACTCAGTTTCTTTCGGAGATTCGCCGGATCATCTCCACGCTCGTGACTGACCGTTTCCGGCGTTACCCGAGTAGCATCTTTGTGATTGGTCGGTTCCTCAATACGACTAACTGCGGTACTCGGTCGTTCGGGATCCTGTTCGCAGATCGCGCGCGCCATCTCGTCGGGCCGTCCGCTGGTAACTCGATATGGACGATGGCCAGTCAAGAGTTCGTAAAGCAGGACGCCGAGCAGATAAACGTCGGTCGCAGTAGTGATCTCTTCGCCACGGACTTGCTCCGGGCTCGCATACTCGGGAGTCATCAAACGAACTTCGGTAGCAGTGTGCAATGAGTCCGGGAGTTGCGGATCGAGCAGCTTGGCAATACCAAAGTCGAGCAACTTTGGCGAACCGTGAACAGTCACCAGGATATTGCTCGGCTTGATGTCGCGATGGATTACGAGACGCTGATGGGCGTAGTGGACGGCCGCGCAAACCTTGCGGAAAAGATTAAGCCGTTCGGTGGTTGGTAACTTGAGGTCATTGCAATATTGGGTGAACGCGTGACCCTCAACATACTCCATCACCAGATACGGCAAATCGTCTGAAGTTGTCCCGCCGTCAAGTAGGCGCGCGATATTTGGATGATCGAGGCTGGCCAGAATCTGTCGTTCGTGACGAAAACGTCTGCGGGTCTCGTCTGTATCCAATTCGCGCTTAACAATCTTTATGGCGACCAGCTTTTGGAACTGGTCGTCAGCGCGAGCAGCGAGATAAACCGTGCCCATGCCGCCGTTTCCCAGCTTTGCGGTTAGTTCGTATTGTCCAATTCTGCGACCGACGAAAGCGGGTTCCGCTTCCTGTTTCAAAAGCTGTCGGGCGCCAATAGTGAACGCCGACTTCTCAATGAAGTTTTCGGCGCGCTCATGAAACTCGAGTAGCGATTGCGCTTCCCGTAAAAGGAGATCATCGCCGTTGCAGGCGGCGGCCAGAAAGTCGGCGCGCGTTTCCGGATTGCGATCCAGCGCCGACTGAAAGACTGCTTTAACTTGTTCGTATTGCTCGGGGGTCATAACAGAGTGACGAGTGAAAGGTGACGAGTGATAAGTAAGAAAAGGACCCAGGACATTTGCGGCTTCGCTGCTTTCTTTGCAGTAAGCAAAGGAAGCGTCGGCTCTAAATTGGGGCGAGACGAACCCGCTCTTCTCTGGGAGCGCGGGCGCCCTCGCCCGCTGAGCAACGCCTCCTGAACTTGGCAAGAAATTTCATAGCCTGAGCTAAACGGCATTTAAGGTTCTGGCGGACGGGCCGTCCGCGCTCCGATCAAGGCCGCATCCGTGCTGAATATGACTTTCCTCTTATCGTCGCGATAGTTCGCGGAGCAACCACGTTTTTGCCATGGTCCAGTCTCGTTTCACGGTTGCGGCCGACGCATCCAAAACTTCGGCAATCTCCTCGATAGTCAGTCCGCCAAAAAATCTGAACTCTACTATCTGGCTCTGTCGCGCATCCATCTTTCCCAGTTTGTCGAGAGCCTGATCCAGCGCCAGCAGATCCAGATTCTGCTCTTCAAAAAAACTCACAGCCTCGTCCAACGAGAGCTTCTGCGCTTCCCCGCCCCGCTTAGCAGCGTGATGCGCTTCAGCATGGTTCACGAGTATCCGCCGCATCATGCTGGCAGCCATGCCAAAAAACTGTGCGCGATTCTTCCAATCTACATTCCTTTGGTTGACCAGACGCAGGTAAGCCTCGTGCACCAGCGCCGTCGCCTGCAACGTATGATCTGGTCGTTCAGCTCGCAGATACGACTGGGCCAGTCTTCTTAGTTCGCCATAGACGAGCGGCATCAATTGGTCGAGCGCGGCCCTATCTCCGCGTTGCGAGTCGATTAGCAGTTGAGTGATGTTCTGGGACTCCATCAAAACCTTCGAAGGACTGAGCTGCGCAATTCTAATCATAAAACTGGCCAATACAAACACCGTGTAGAAGCGCGCCGCGAATTGACAACCGGAATTCTTTAACGCCGATGAGCCATTTCATTTCGGTTTCCGGCGTATTGGAGTGAACAGGGATTCCAGGAGAAAACCCATGCGAAAGATCCGCCCGACTGCTCTGCTGCTAAGCTGCGGCCTACTACTGTTTCTTGGCCTTTGGCGCGTTTCAACCAACACGGAAGCGGCTCCAGACATCTCTCCGGTTAGCATGTCCGCCGTTACGCACACGTTTACGCGCGATTCAGCTACACCTCTGAAGGGGGACCGCTTACAAGCGACTCTCTCGGGACCACTCGCGCTGCCTTCTCAGGGTCAGGCAATAGCCGGGTCCCTTGCCGCGGCAGACTTCGACGAAGATGGCACACCGGATCTCGTTAGCACCCACGCGAGTGGCAACGGAAGCACGCTCGTTTGGCAACGCGGAAACGCCGACGCGATCTTCCCCAGATCGAAAGCGGCCCAGTTGCGAAAAGCCCAGGGGCAATTCACGGATGATCCATTTTTCACGCTCGCGAGAACAGTAACGCTCCCCGAGCAACCACATTTTGTAGCTGCCGGCGATTTCAACGCAGACGGGCACCGGGACATTCTGGCTGCCGCTTATGGCAGTAATTCTTTCTACTTACTAGCGGGAGACGGTCGTGGCGAGTTTGCGACTGCGCGCCAAATTAAAGTGAATGGCCAGATCGATCAGATTGTTACGGGAGAGATCGGGCGCGCGGATGGTCAGAGTGATGTGGCTGTGGCAGTCAGCAATGATACCGGTTCGCGACTATTGGTCTATGAGCATCCGGAAGGAGCTTTCAAGCGCGATGCAAGTGATTTCAAACTGCCGAATCAGGCGACCGCAATCGCCATTGGCAATTTGGACAGTGACGGTCTGACAGACGTCGCGGTCGCATGCGGAAACCAGCTCGTATTTATTCATGGTCATCAACAGATTTATCCCTGGGACATGATTCGCGCAGCGAATGTCGCCAGGCCGTCTGCAACAGTGGGACAAAGAACTTTCGGATTCCGTATCGGTGCGGTTGCGATCGGTAACTTTGCTCAAGCCGCCGGCAAATCTGTAGCGCTGCTGGCTGATGATGGCTTTGTTCATCTGCTCACGCCGCCTGCTTCGCCGCCGTCAGGGAAAGCAAACCGGCCAGGGACGCGATGGCTGAAATCGATGGACACGCCATCAGGTACCTTCAGTAAATACGAGCGTGTTCGCAGTGATGTGTCCTTGCCGGCTGAAGAATCCGCGCGACGTGGATACCAGATGAGGACCGGCAGCTCGTCGAAACCGAACCAGTCTGAAACGGTCGCAATAACCGGAGAGAGAAAAGTTTCGCTAGCTGACAGAAGCAAACTAGCAGCCACTTTCTTCACCGCTCCGTCACGAATCGCCGAATGGAATGAAAAAACCTGGTTCACCGGATTTCAACTCGTGGCCGCGGCTGGTTCGCTAACCACTGCCCGGGTTAGCGGCTCAGACTTTGACGATCTCATCGCTATCGACCGGGCTGGACAGCAACTTCTGGTAATCAACAATTTGAGCGGCCACGCCGAGCTGATGACGCTATTAAAAGTCGACGGCCAACCGGGCGCTGTGTTGCCTATGCGCTCTAATTCAGACGCTCTGAACGACCTGGCAGTATCAGTTTCCGGCGGTGCTCCAGCCATAATTTCAACCGGGAGCTCGAGCACTTTTACCGTCGACTCAACAGTCGATTTAGCCGGCCTTTGTCAGCAGGGCGAACCATGTACGCTGCGCGGCGCGATTCAAGCCGCCAATCTGAATCCCGGGCCGGATTTCATCGAATTCGCCATTCCGGGTGACGGCGTTCACACGATCACCCTCAACACAGAGCTTCCAGTGATCGGTGGCCCAACCACCATCGATGCGACTACTCAGCCCGGATACACCGGCACACCCTTAATCGAAATCTCCGGCGATTCGCTCGCTTCAGCTGCCGATGGACTAAAGGTTCGTGCGAGCGACTGCGTTGTGCGAGGCTTCGCAATCAACCAGCTGCCGCACTTCGAAGATCAAAACGGCAGCTTCGTTGGTGGCAACGGAATCTCAATCGAGACGCTGCAAAATCAAACCAGACATACGAACAACTTCATCGAAGGTAATTTTCTGGGAACGAATGCCGGCGGCGATGAAGACCGCGGGAATACTTCTACGGGTTTGATCATCTTCGACGCCGACAACAACACGATTGGCGGCACCATCGATGCGGCGCGCAACGTGATCTCTGGTAATGGGAATCAGGATGAGCAAGGGGCCGGCATCTCGATGGTCAACTCGAACAATAATCAGTTCAAAGGAAACTACATCGGAGTCGATGCAAGTGGAACGATAAAACTTGGGAATTCTCTTGGTCTCGATCTCACCGGATCTTTCAACACCGTAGGTGGTGATGAAGCGGGCGCTGCTAACACCATCTCGGGGAATGGTGAACCGAACGCTTTGTTTCCTGATCGCTGTGGTGGTAACGGAGTGGGAATTGGAATCGGCGTAAGCCCAATCTTTCATGAAGGTGAAAACACCAATCTAACCAACTTCAATAACATCAAAGGCAATCGGATCGGCACTGATTCGAGCGGTACTGAGCCGTTAGGAAACTGCGGGTTTGGGGTGACGGCTTCACCTGTGACGAGCACCGCAATCGGTTCGATCGCGGAAGTGGGTAGAAATGTCATTTCCGATAACGGGCATTACGCCGTCAATTGCTCTTACATACAATCCTTTCCGCTCGAAGGCGGGTTCTGCATCGTCAGCGGGAATAACATAGGCACCGATATCTCGGGGACCATCGCTATGCGCAATGACGGCCGCAATGTCCTGCCGGGACTATCGCCCGTGTTTGCGGTCGTAACGACAGAGGCAGTTCCCGGAGCTTTTGCCAGCGTGGGCGCTCCGGGCGGTACAACTCCCGGTGGCTCGTGCACAGGTTTCTGCAACTTGATCTCGGGCAACGACAGCGGAGAGTTTCAGCACGATGCGGTAGCCGTGTTTGGCGTGGGATTAAACGGAGTCTTCAATAGCTATATCGGCACCAATATCAGCGGGACAGACGATCTGCCCAATTACACCGCGGGTTCTATGGGCGGCAATTCGTTTCTCGGCAGCGTCGGTTTTGTTGGCGGATCGCCTGACGACCTGACCCCACTCGGTAATCTTGTTTCCGGCAATAGTTGCGGCGGATTTCGGCTGCAAACCTGTGTTGGGAATTGCGAAGCGGTAACGTCTGTTTCAGTTCAGAATAATCTTTTTGGCACCAATGTTAATGGTACCCAGGCGCTGCCAAATACCACGGACGCAGGCTGCGCTAACCCAGCCATCAAGGCGGCTGGTTCGTTCGGTTCGGTGATTTTCGTTGGCGGCACAGCCCATCCGCTTGAGAAAAATGTGATCTCTGGAAACGCTTTCGACGCGATTCATATTCAGGGAAACACTTTTGTTCAAAACAACTATGTAGGAGTTGCGAGCGATGGCATCACTCCACTTGCCAACGCGGGACATGGCATCAAGGTGTTGCCGATTGGTGCGGACCGTCCAAATTTCATTGGTGGTTCAGCACCGAACGAATCGAACATTATTCGTAACAATGGCGGGTCGGGAATATTCCTCGAGCGGTACATCGGCCTGCAAGCTGCAACCGACGTTGACGTTAGCGCAAACAGCATCTTTAACAACGGCGGGCTGGGGATCGACATCTTTCCAGTTGGCGTTAACTCGAACGACGCTGGCGACAACGATAATGGTCCTAATGAGCTCCAGAATTATCCGTTGCTCGATGCGCCTGTATTTAATGCCAATGGCACGGTAACTGTGCACGGCTGGTTGAACAGCATTGCTAACTCATCATTCCGAATTGATTTCTACGCCAATGCCACCAGCGATCCGACGAAGTATGGTGAAGGTCAAACACACTTCGGCTCCCGTCATGTTTCTACAGATAACCAGGGGCGCGTCGAATTCACCTTCACTTCAACAGCCGCAGTCCCATCGGGCCAAAAGATAACTGCCACCGCGACGAATGCCGGCGGCAATACTTCCGAGTTCTCATGTGCAGGCGGTGAGTGCATTGCCGATGTTGGCGTTGAGATCACTGATGATCCCGATCCAGCGACCGCCGGCGATCTTCTGACTTACACACTCAATGTCACCAACGCGGGTCCCGCAACCGCCACGAATGTGGTTGTCACGAACAACTTACCAGGCTCCGTAAACTTCGGTTCAGCAATCTCGTCACAGGGCTCCTGCTCCCGTAACGGCGTGATTGTTACTTGCAATGTCGGGACTATGAACGTCGGCGCAAATGTCACGGTAACGATTGAAGTAACGACAACGACTGAAGGTGAGATCACGGACACCGCTTCAGTTACTGGCGCACAAGAGGATCCAAACCCTGATAACGACACTGATACCGAAACGACGCAGGTAGGACCTGGCGTAATCATCGTAACGACCAACGGGGACGAATCGGACGCGAACCTGGGGGACGATATCTGCGACGTCGATCCGAATACGCCCGAATCGCAATGTACTCTGCGCGCCGCACTCGAGTTTGCCAACGCACGCGCCGGTCGAGACGCGATCGCTTTCGATATTCCCGGCGGTCCCAACCAAACTATTTCGCCGCAGTCTGCACTGCCAACGATCTCTCAGTCAGTATCGATCGACGCAACCACACAACCGGGCCACTCCGGTGTGCCGGTCATTCGCCTAAGCGGAGCGGCCGCGGGTGGCGACGGGCTGAAAATCACCGCTGGCAACTGCTACCTCGCGGGTCTTGCGATCACGCAATTCAGCGGTAACGGAATCTACATCCTGGGCGGGCCAGGTGGAAATGTCATCGAAAGCAACATTATCGGTACGGACGCTAACGGTGCTGACGGCTTAGGCATTGGCGCCGCAGCGATCCTGATCGAAAACTCGCCAAACAACCAGATCGGACGCGGCGGCGGGTCGCAAAACAGATTGCAGTTCCCGCTGCGTGGTCCGGCGGCACCTAATCTGGGACTAGGCAACCTCAGCAACATATTTGCGAAGTCAGGGTTTGGCGCGAAGGTCGTCGGCGCAAGCGCGCTCGGTAATGTCTTCAAAGCCAATCTCATCGGTGCCGCATTCACAGATGGTTTCCTTACGGCGCTACCGAATGTTCTGGGCATGCTGATCCAGGGAGCGCCCCAAACGGTGATCGGGGGAACGAGCGCGGATGACAGTTGTACCGTGGTCGCCAGCAATGGACCGGGAATAAAAGTAGAAGGTCTCGCCTCCTTAACAAAGATCTTTGGCAGCTTTTTCGGAACCACCGCATTAGGGGAAGCGGGTTTCGGAAACAACGGCCCAGGGATTCTCGTCGAAGGCGCCAGTGAGACTGAGATTGGCGGCATCCTCGCCGGGATGCGCAATACCATCTCCGGGAACAATGGCCCAGGGGTTGCCCTCAAGGGTCTTGCCAACGCAGCCGCAAACCTGACTAAGATCACCAACAATAATCTTGGTGGTAAACCCGACTTGAGTGGGATTCTCGGTAACTTAGGTGAGAACGTCGTCAGCGACGGCGCGGGCGACACGACGATTGAATCAAACGTGGTGGTGGGCAGCCAAACCGGCTGCGGCATGTTGATAAAGGACACCCAGGGACTCTTGCTTGCGCGACCGAACCGCGGGCCAGTGGTGCCGCAACTCTTCGGAACGATCATCAACAAGAATATCGTCGGGCTCTTAGGTGATTCGTTCGCCCAACAAGTCGGAAACGCCCTCGGCGGAATCTGCATCGAGCGCGTGGCCCAGGTGACCATTGGTGGGCTCATCGGAAATGTGATTGCTGCGAACAATGGTCCCGGTATTCTCTTACGAGGCCAGGAAACTCAGGGCTTCAAACTTCTCGGAAACTTAATCGGGACAAATCGAAACGGCGCGAGTGGTTTGGGAAATCTGGAAGGCATTCTGATCGAGGGTGCAAAAAACGGCGATATTGGAGGTTTCGGACCCGGAGAAGGAAATGTTGTTTCCGGAAATCAGCGTGAGGCGCTCAAAGCCATAGCGAGTCTCCAGGAATTAAGCTCTCAACTGCGAGTTCTCTCTAACAGCTTTGGTGTTAAGCCGGACAATACAAATCCGTTAGGAAACAACAACAGCAACATACTGCTGGACGGCGTTTCCGACGTCACGATTGACAATAACAGCATAGCCGCAAGCATCACCGGCTGCGGCGTCTACATCCGAGACAGCCAACAGGTGCTGGCAAGACCGGTTGTCGCTAACGGCGCTAACCGAGCGCCTGCTCTCGGCTTTATCTCAAAGCTATTTCGCAACAAGGTCGGCCTTGCTCGCCTTGTTGGCGGGGCAAATCTCGGCAATCTGCTCGGCGGAATCTGCGTCGAGCAAACTCCCGCAGTTCAAATCGGCGATATAGGTCTCGGTAACGAGATCGCCGGTAACAGTAATGGTCCGGGCGTCCACTTGTTTGGCTCCCGCACTCTCGGATTCAAGATCACCGGGAACTTTGTCGGCACGACATCAGCCGGTCTCGCGGGTTTGGGAAATAAGATCGGAATATTCCTGGAAGGTGTCCGCGATGGCTCTATCGGAGGAACGGCAAGTGGAGAAGGTAACGTGATCTCCGGCAACTTGCAGGAAGGACTTAGAGCGCAGGCTCGCTTAGCGGAGG
>JANNON010000189.1:0-2269 GCA_031399105.1 Blastocatellia bacterium
GAAGCGCTGCGCCGCCGTTGCCAAAGGTTTCGTAGAGCCGGCTGATGCCGTTGTGGGTTGCGGCAATAAACATCAGATAGCCGGGCGACCACGTGTCAAAGTTTCCATGTGCAAAGACACCCGGCATGCCAAACTTGGTCATCTCGGAAACGTTGTTCCAGCCAATCAACTGCCACTCGTCAGTCAATATCGGATCGACCCAGGCGTTATATGGACCATCGCCAACCGTGTTGTCGTAGAGATAGGGCACAGACTCATGAAGGTCATGCAGGACTTGAGCTTTCCAGCCGAGATAAGTGTTCAGCACATTGCGCGTGAGCTTCAGCGAAAGTCCGATCGCATCGCGATTGTTATCGTGGGCCACGTAATGGCCCCAATAAACCAGCGACGGCCAGTTCTTACCCGGGTTTGCGAGATGCCAGTTGTAGACGTCGACCATGCGATTACGGCCATCGACCTCGACCACAGGTGTGATCAGAGTGACCATGCTGTCGCGAATCGTCTTCACATACTGACTTTCATCTACCGCCAGCCGGTAGGCGAGTTCCATCAACGCTGTGGGCGAGCCGGTTTCAACCGAATGCAGGGCGCCGGTGATGTAGTAGATCGGAAAGGACGCCGCGACTAGTTTGTCTGCTTCCGCATCATCCATCTTGATCTTGCGCGGATCGGCGAGCTGCTCGAGACGTGCCCGGTTTTCGTCGAGCTTGCCAAGAAGTCTTTCTGAGGCAATCGCGACAGCAATCATTTCGCGGCCTTCCTCGGTGGTACCAATCGAATAAACTTTTACACGAGGGCTCGCGCGTTCGAGCATGCGCATGTAGCGGTAGACTTCTTCAGCATAGGGAAGTTTTCCCGGTGCGCCGGCAACATCGCCGAGCACGGCTTTGGGATTCGGAACGTTTTGCGACGCAGGCAAATAATCAGTCAGCGGCGAATTGAAAAATGGTTCGGTTGTATATTCACGAATCTTCTTTGTGTACTCTTCATCAATCGGTTGGTTCGGATCGCGGCCGGGCTTGACCTGTGCATTCGTAAGTGTTGAAAACGAGCAGAGCAACAGCGCAGACACAAGCGTTGCGCGAAGAGAGGTGAGTCGAATCATCGTGTTCCTCGGTTTTGAATAGAAATATGATCTTGTGCTGATGCTCCGGGACGCACCGTTTTGGGGACGAAATTTTTATAGAATTCAATTGCTGGAGAACAAACTTTTTAGCGAAAGACTGGCGGCAAGTCAATCTAGTTGGGGAGTGGAGTTAGTACCGTAAACGAGGTAGCGTCAGGTCTAGACATCGGCCGGTGCATACGAATGCAATAGTGGCCCGGTGACCCGACGCTATCGCGCTATGGTACTGACGACCTTAAACCGGTTGGAATCTGGTCACAGCCTCACGCGTTTTTTCGAGCTTCCCTGGCCGACTCTACTGAACTGTGAAGAACACATCCCAAGCCCACCTTCCTGCGTGCTGACCGTTCACATCGTAGACTCGCGAACGGTATCGGAATCGATTGCCATACTGATCAGTCCTTCTCGATTCTTTGTAATCGAGATCAATGGATCGCAACAGTTCCGCCAACGGCCTCAACTCAGGGAACTCCGATCTCCCGTTGTGATTGCTGTCCTGCCACAACCGCAACTGCGCGAAGATGGCATCGTGCCGGTCAATCCGTGCATTGCGATTACCGCCGTTTGTTAATTTGTCATACTCGGCTAGCGCCAGGAATCCATTCGGCTCGGACACTGTCGGTTGCGGCGTAATATTCCCGAATAGCTCTTCACCGTTATCGATCGTGCCATTGCCGTTTCGGTCGAGAACCAGAAAAGAGTTCGTTGAGCCGCCGGCGGTCCAGGCCATCTGCAACGGGACTCCATCTTTGAGAATGTCAAAGATCACTCCGCCCGCCGCATCGGTCATTGAGAAGCCGCTCTCGTCTACATCAATAATAATCGGCGACGTGTTGATTCCATCAGGGCAGTCGCAAGTTTCGTAGGCATAGCCTGTCGGATCTGCACAACGACTTATGAAGGCGTTACTTCGCCGGCAAGGCCCTCCGAACATCAGCCCTGTAATACAACCCGTTGAAGGATAGGTGACGTAGTCTGCGTCGCCATTGCAGGTACCTGCGAAAGGTGTGTTCTCTACACAACCCCGGTTGAAGAATTCTTAATATAACCCGTCGGACAAGAACCAAATGCGTTTGGAGATATCCCACACTCCTGACAACTGTGTGGGCAAATGTAGCTTACGGCTCCGGGCGATGGGCTCCC
>JANNON010000202.1:0-2974 GCA_031399105.1 Blastocatellia bacterium
TGGTCCGTTGATCCGGACACTTTCGGAGCAAGGCATTAAAATTTATGCGCTGGCACCAGATTTTGACGAAATATTACGTACACAAGTTGTAGAACTGGGAGCAGAGCCGGTGGACTATGTGCTCTCACGCGTCTCTATGAATCCGATGTTGGATGCTGTTGCTGTCTTTCGGCTGTCGCGCGCCACGCTGCGCAAGATGCACCAGAACCTCTGGTGGGCCGTGGGCTACAACGTCATTGCCTTTCCGGTGGCTGCGGGCGTTTTCTACCCGTTCACGCTGTCGCCAGAAATCGCAGCGTTGTCGATGTCCGGCAGCTCCGCGCTGGTGGCCCTGAACGCGTTGATGCTCAAACGGACGAAGCTTGCGGGCATCAAACTGGCGCCTTCCGCCAAAGCGCGCACCGAAACTGCGCGCGTCTCAGCAGAGGCGCTGACATGACCGCAGCTGCAGCGAAGCCCAAAGCCAAGGCGGCTGCCGGGACAACTCGGAAGCCAAAGCAGCCTGCGAAGGCCGGGCTTGCGCCTGCCATACCAACAGTGAAGTCCGCAGTACCGGTGTCCCTCATGGAACAGGCAATGCACTACCAAATTGATCGGTGGCAACGCAGCCTGATGCTCCTGGACACCTTCAGGGAGCGGGCAAACAACATGCTGGCACATGAGACAGCCGGTATGCCGCCCCCGCTTCACTTCGAGTACGAGACGATTCTTGATGCGAGGCTGTTCGAGCGGCCGGCGAACTACGCGCTGCTGCGCATCACCCGCTGCCAGGAGGATGACGCCATGGATTGCGTGGATGCCAGCAAGCCACCGGTGGTCATCATCGATCCCCGTGCCGGACACGGCCCGGGGATCGGCGGCTTCAAGCACGACTCCGAAGTTGGTATGTCTCTGCATGAAGGCCACGAAACTTATTTCGTCGTGTTTTTTACGCTGCCATGTCCGAATCAGACTCTGGCCGACGTACTGCATGTGTTGCGGCGCTTTGTCGAGGAGGTGAGCAGCCGGCACGACGGTATGTCGCCGGTACTTTATGGCAATTGCCAGGCTGGCTGGGCGGCGACCCTCCTTGCAGCGGACTGTGAAGGCCTTGCCGGTGTTACCGTTTTGAGCGGCTCTCCGCTTTCTTACTGGGCCGGTGCGTCCGACGTCAATCCTATGCGCCTGTCAGGCGGCTTGATGGGGGGCAGCTGGATAACGCACCTGCTTGCGGACCTGGGCAACGGAAAGCTGGATGGCGCATGGTTGGTACAGAACTTCGAAAACCTGAGCCCGTCCAATACGCTCTGGGACAAGAACTACAACGTCTTCGCGAACATCGACACTGAGCGCCAGCGTTTCCTCGATTTCGAGCGGTGGTGGACGGGGTACCACTTCCTGAGCCGCGAAGAGATCCTGTCGATCGTCCAAGATCTCTTCATCGGCAACAAGCTCGAACGTGGCACCTTGAAGATTGACGAGCACTGCTTTGTCGACCTCAAGCGCATCCGCAACCCGCTGGTGATATTTGCCTCCAGCGGTGACAACATCTCGCCACCGCACCAGGCGCTGAACTGGGTCCCGGCCGTCTACCCCACCACTGCGGACCTCAAAAAGGCGGGGCAGCGAATCGTGTATCTCCTGAATCCTCATGTCGGGCATCTGGGCATCTTTGTATCTGGCAGCGTGGCCAAACTGGAGCACCGCGCGATCCTGGAAAGCCTGGATGAGCTCAGTGCGATGAAACCCGGCCTTTATGAAATGAAGATCAGCAATCCGACCGGGGACCCGGACTGTCGCAAGCCGCAATATACGGTTCGCTTTGAAGAACGCGAGGTCGAGCAGATCCACTACGAGTACCCGCAGAGGTCGTTCGAGAAGGTCCAAGCAGTCTCAGAGTGGAACGAAATGGTGTACCAAAACACACTCCGTCCCTGGGTCACCGCCCTCTCCAGCCCTTTAAGTGCGGAAGCATTGAAGTGGCTGCACCCGATGCGGTCCAGCGCCTTGATGTTCTCCGAAAAACTCAATCCCTGGATGCGGCCGCTGAAGCTGTTCGCCCCGCTCCTTGCACAGCAGCGAATGCCGGCCTCGCAGGACAACCCTTTCGTCGCGATGGAAGCTCACACAAGCAAGCTCATATCGCAGTCGCTCGACAACTATCGAAGCGCCAGGGATGGCGCGAGCGAACGGCTTTTCTCCTTGCTTTACGGAAAGAACTAGACCCCATGCCAATACTCAAGACTTATGTCGCCATCGCCCTGCTGGCCTGGGGCGGCGCAGTCAGCGCCGCCGACAAGGTGTACATCGCCAACGAGAATGCCGATACGGTGAGCGTAATCGACGCAGCGTCCTTCAAAGTGCTCACTTCCGTCCCCGTCGGCAAGATGCCCCACAACGTACAGCTCTCTCCCGACGGCAAGGTCGTTTGGGTGACCAACAATGGCGAGCCGGATATGGCTGCTGCGCCTGGACACTCGGGCATGAAAAAGGCGGACCACGCCGTGATGGCCAAGCCCGGCGCCGTCTGGTTGATCGATACGGGAACCGACGCTGTCATAGCGAAAATCCCCGTCGGCTTGCACCCCGCCCACGTCGTGCTGGCGCCAGATGGCCGCTTCGCGTACATAACGAATGGCGGCGGCAATTCGGTGACTGTGATCGATGCAGTGGCAAGAAGCGTCGTGGCAACGATTCCCGTGGGTAAATTCCCGCATGGTCTGCGATTCGCTCCAGACGGGAGACAAGCATACGTCGCCAATCTCAAAGGCGGAACGGTCTCGGTGATCGATGTCGCGAGCCGCAAGGAGATCACGCAGATACCGGTCGGCAAAGGGCCCGCTCAGGTTGGTTTCACGCCGGACGGGCTACTTGCATTCGTCTCGCTGTCGGAAGAAAAGGCCGTTGCGGTCATCGATCCCGCCACACGGAAGGTGACGCGCAAGATTAACGTCGGTACGGTGCCGATCCAACTCTCCGCCACACCCGATTCACG
>JANNON010000233.1:0-8735 GCA_031399105.1 Blastocatellia bacterium
CATGGCGCGGGCTTCGGCATGCACACGTTGTTTGGCTCGAATGTCGATCGTGTTTTGCGCCAGGCGCCCTGCCCCGTGCTGGTGGCCCGCCCATTGAAGCCGATTAGCGTACCTGCCGTGAACCTACATACGCCGCACTCGCAACAAGCGTGTGAACTTGACCAAGAGCCTTCAAGCGCTTTCCTATGCCGGGACGCTTAGGCAGAATTCCGCGAACAGTTTGTTTCAACGGCGAGGTAAGCTTAGGGTGTGAAAACGATCCGTCTCAAACAGCATAGTCTCTCAGCTCTCAATCCAGCAGAGCTCAAAGAGACAACTAGAAGAGATGTTGTACGAGGTTCCCCGGCCTTAACCAGAGCAGTCAACCATTCCTGTTTGCGGCTGTAACCCCTTCAACAAGACTTTTAGCACGGTTCAGATGTTTAAGGATTGTGCTCTTTTCTGACTGTGCCTTTTGGCTTTGCTGAATTGCTTTTGTAATCGGATATTCAGCATCGGTTACGATTCGCTTATAGGTAAATTAGCTCAATTACAAAACCAGGCTAAACTCCCTAATATCCCTATAAATCTCTTCTTGAGCCAGAGGCCGAGCGTTCGCGACTAGTTCTTTCGGGGATGACATTCAACACACTGGAAGTTCGAGATGTCCCCAAGATTTACCGGATGCTTAAAGGGTTGATCGGCCTTGTGGCAACTCTCGCACTTGCGACTTTCAAGGCCGCCGAGATCCACCGGGTGTTCAAACGATCCCACTCTGGCGTTCTCAGCAGGCGGCCTCGCCGAGTCGTAGATTACCGTATGGCAGACGTTACAATCGTTGGTGATCACTTTACCCGAACTGCTGACATGTTCACCGTCGTGACACCGGAAACATCCTGAGAAATAGAGATGGCCAATATTGTTTGGATGTGTTTCCCAATTCGTTTTCATCTCGGGAAAGAAATAGGTCTTAAAGATACGCTGGGTCTCGCTAATTGCTCCCCTGACCGCATCTGATTTTCGCGCGTAGACTTCGCTGTTAGTTCGGTAAAAGGTATCGAGGCTCGTAGCGATCGCTTTGACGGCCTCATCTTCAGTCGCGTAATTCTGACTCAAAGCAGCAATCGCTTGTCGTTTGAGATACGGCAGCGAGGGATCAAGCTTGCCCGCGGCAAACGCCTGGTCCACGGCAACATCCGGAGGCAAATAGACGTGCGCGGGACGATTGTGACAATCAACACAGTCCATCCGCCGCTTGCTGGCGGCAGCAATCTGCTCCGGCGACAACGGCCGCGTGCGGTCGTATACTCAGTGACGTTGCCCGCTCGATCCTTAGTCTGCACCCAGGGAATTACCTGCCGTTGATTATCTGTGGAGACGTAGGTGACTTCATTCCCAATGTTCATATGCCAGTGAATGCCGGCGACCTGACCGGTGGTGGGGCTGCCGCCACCGACATTTATAAGCATGCGTGTCTGGCGCAAAGTATTCTTTTCATCGTAGGCGTAGTGATTAAAAGTTTTCAATTGAGCGCCGAAAAACTTCTCGGGCCAATGACACTGTTCGCAGGTGTCCGGCGCCGGTCGCAAGTTATGGACGGGCGTAGTAATTGGACGCGAAAATTTATTGAACGTTACCGAATACAGTTGGTAGGCCCCTGAAAGTTTCGATTGCACGTACCATCCGGCGCCTTCTCCAACGTGGCAATCGACGCAGCGCACCCGCGCGTGTGGAGATGCAAGGTATGCAACGTACTCGGGCTTCATCACGCTGTGACATGTCTTACCGCAGAAAGCTACTGACTCGCTATACTCATAAGCCTTGTAACTTCCGAAAGCGCTGGCTGATATAAACAAGGATGTCACGAACAGGAAGATGAAGGCAGCACGACGCGCATGAGGATCATTCAGATCCAACTTTGGATACGCGAGGATGTCTGATGGCGCAGAGCGTCGTCGCCGGCGCCGCTCAAAGAACATACCCACCGCGATAACGAACAAGCCAAATATCAGGATCGACGGCAGGATTATGTAAGTCAGGATTCCTAAATATGGGTTCTCCTGATGCCCCGAAATCTCAATCAGGAACAACAAACACAAGCTGGCGAGGCTGGCGATGGCTATTGCCGCTCCCACAAAACTCAGGTAGTTGCGAAAAAGACTAGGGGCTTTGCGGATAGGTTCTTCGTCACTCATGTTTGTTTCTCAGGCGTCCTGGTTACTGGGCCGACTCGCCTTGGGCGGGCCCAGGTTCCTCGCTAACTGCTAAAGGAGTTTCCGTACTTTCCGACTCCTTGATTCGATCGTAATCAAGGCCGTGCTCTTCTTCGTAGAATTCTTCCGACACTCGTCCATCGAGAAACGCCAGGTTGATGGGATAGACGTCCGGGTCGAAGATCACTTGATAAAAGTGCCAGACGATGATTGCCAGGGTGGCGAGAACTGCTTCGTAAAAGTGGATCGAAAGCGCAATGTCTATCCACCATCTCGGCAGGAAGCCGAAGATGCCAATCTTGAACCAGATCATCAAGCCGGTCAGACCCATGATCACGGTTCCCCACACGACGGCCCAATATTCAGCTTTCTCAGCGTAACCGAAGCGCTCCATTCGCGGCTTGGTGGCTTTCAGGCCGAGGTAATAAGCGAAGTTCTGAACCACATCCCTAACGTCTTTCGCCCTCGGCAACATGTCCTTGAGCCAACGACGTCCCTCAGAACTGAACGCCAAATAGAGAAGGTGGTAGGTTCCGGTCACCAGCATGACGACAGCCGCAATGCGATGAATGATGCGTCTCAGAAACTCATTGGATCCCATTAACCAGGCGAGCCATGAGTTGGGATATTGGAGCGCAAAGCCTGAAAGGACGAGTAAGATGAAGCTACTCAGCAGCAGCCAGTGTTGTAGTCGCTGGTTACGCGTGAGGCGCACGATTGTACGACGCTCGCGATTGCGTTTGTCGGCAACCTTCTTTCGCCAGACCAGCGCGTTGTGCAGGACCATCCCGCCGATTACCAGCACGATCAGCGGCAAATAAATCAAGCGCACCACTCTCGTGCCCACGAGAGCCACGTCGTCTGTCACGCCAGAAGTCAGAGCCGAAGTTAGGTGAATTCTGCCTTTGGTAAAATTTTCGCTGGCGCCAACGTGGCATTGGCCGCACGTCTGCGTGAGGTTGGCCGCGTGAATCATAGACTTCGGATCAGACGACGGCAGGATGTTATGGACACCGTGGCAGCTCGAGCAATTGGCGACCACTTTTGACCCCGCCTGCGAAGCGAGACCGTGATAGCTCTCTCTATAACTGCTTACGCGTTCACCTGAGACGCCGAACTCCTGACTTAAAGCCACACGTTCATGACACTCTGCGCAGCTGTCGGTAGCTACAGCCGTCGAAGCCGTTACGGTTTTCTGTTCAAAAGGCGTCTCAATCTTGTGAATCCCGTGGCAGTCGGTACATACGGGAGACCGGGACACTCCACGAGCTGATGCCTTGCCGTGGACACTTTGGATAAACTCCACACTTTCACTCTGATGACACTTTCCACAAGTTGCCGGGACGTTAACTCGGGCGATGGAAGATTGTGGATTTGAGGCTGGCAAAATATCGTGACTGTTGTGGCAGTCAGTGCAGACAGCTGCGTTGGTATTGCCCCGGGCGATGGCTTTCGCATGAACACTTTCACGATAGGAAAGAAACGGTCGATCGCTGATGCCGCTGCCCAGCATTACGGACTTGTCACCGTGACAGCGGCCGCAGGTTTCGGCGATGTTGGTCCGATTAATGGTCGACTGCGCATCGCTGGCTGCGAGAATTGTGGTCATGTCGCCATTTCTTGTATGGCAATCGAGGCAGGTGGCGCTTTTGCTTCCGTTTCTTTTCGCCGCAGCATGAAATCCGCGGTCATAATCTGTATGGGGCTTGGTATGAAAGATGGCTCCGCCCAGATAAGGCAGGTTCTTTCCGCTGGCATGACAGCCCTGACAATCCAACTGGGGCGAAGCAAATGCGGCAGGAGTTGGCGAACCGGATGGCGAAGGTGACTGCAAAGCGGATGTCGCAGGAGCAGCACGCTGGGCAACTGACGTCAGAATCCTGGGCCCAGTGGCGAGCCACATCAGTAGCGCGACGGAGAGTATGAGTATTGAGATGCAACGCTTCATTGGATCACACAGACACCTCCTGTGCACTTAAAGTTTGCACAGGAGGTAACGGTCTCTCAGTGAGCCGGAGCCGGGCGACTCGGCGCCCGGGATTCAGACTAAAAGCGTCAACTCCGCAATGCTAAGTCTTCACCCCAATCGTAGTGAGTCGATGCACGCAGTTACTGGTTAATCGATCTCATGTAGACGATCAGCGCGGTGGCTTGATCCGAAGTGATTCCTTTCTCTTCATAGCCGGGCATGTGCGGCGGCTTCTCCATCTTCTTGCCCTTGAGCACAATCTGTACGTGATCGGCATCGGACTTAGCCAGGTCAAACTTCTTCTCAGCCTTTTGCCCGTGACAGGCAACGCACTTTGCCTTGTAGGTGGCGCCGGCATCGAACTGCTCGTCACCTGTTGTTGGTGTTGTTAGTGTTGTTGGTGTTGTTCGGCCGGCGGCTGAAACCATCACCACGGCCGCGAACAACGCCACCAGAGCCGCCAGCAACACCGTAACCTTTAGAGTCTTCATAGGAACCCATTCCCCTTCTTAGAATCGATTGTGAACCCCGGATTAACTCGGGGCTTTCGCTACGGATTGGCAACGGTTATGCCGCAGCAAATTGCAGGGGAATATGGGGTCTATTTCAAATACTTGCGGCCTTTTACGCAGAAAGTGGGAAACTCTTCGCAAAATAATTTCTCGTTACGCTGCCGCCCTCTTGTGACAGGCTGTACACTTTCTGGAAGTGGGCGGATTAAGTTCTTTGTTGGTTTTCACGACCTCATCGTGACAACCGGCGCAGTTGCGATGAAATGCCTGTTGGTTGTTTAGACTAATTAGCTCAGTTCCGACTTCAAGCTTGATCTGTGGAATTTCAGGCAAAAGCTTCGGTTTGGTTTCAGCTCGAGCATGACAATCGCGACACCCAGTCACTGCCTGTGCGGCGGCGTCTTTCTCGAACAATTCCGCGGTCAGAGTAGTCGTGCGATCCGCAGGCCACGCTGTTTTTAAAGGAGGATGTTTGGCAGCTTCTGAAGCAGGTTGTGCTGTGTGATGGCATTCGATGCATGTGATCTTGGCACCTTCAATGCTGCGATTTTTAGTGACATGGTCCACATGGCTGAACTTGACGCCACCCAACTTCGCCTCCGGTCCCAGAACATAAGTCTCCTGGGGCTTCTTCCCATCTTGTGCCGAACCTTCAGACGTTAGGGTGCTGGAAACCAACATGGTGGACAAAACCAGTAGCGCTGATACGGTGAATAATCTCATGCTCAACCTCCTCCGAGTTCTTCCCAATGAACCCTTCAAAATTGCCACTTAGCCTTCGTGTGACACCGCGTGCAGACAGAAAAGTCGTCGCCTCCGAATGCCCGTTTCCCGTCGTGACATGTCACGCAACTGAATGCTCCAGCCGACGCATGGTGATTGAGAGCCGCCGGGGAAGTGACTTGTCGGCTCTGCGCAACTCCCGTCCTGACTTTATGACAACCATTACAATTGAGTTTTTGCCGGGAACCATGCTTCGCGTGACTGAATCCCACTCTGAATGCCGCCGCCTGCATTTGCGGTCGTCTATGGCGCCCGAGCTGATGGCATGTGCCGCAGGAAGAAATGTCGCGGCCTTTAGCCATGACGCGCGGAGTGTGGCACTGATAGCAGGTCGTGTGCGCGCTGAAACCTGCTGGAATTGTCAGGGCCACGCCGCCACGACTCGGTCGATGACAAGTTGCACAGCTGGCTCCGACCCCGCGCGTATGCACTGAGTGCTCGAACTTGACGTTGAAACTCTTAAGCCGCGGAAAACCTTTTACTGCTCCGGACTGAGTATCCGTATGACAAATCGTGCAGATCGCGTTTGCTGAATTCGCAAATTGCTGAGCATGACATCCGGCACAGGGCACGTGCCCGTTGTTCCCCGGCAGAGTGGGTCGCGGCGAATCTGTTTCGCGACGGTGGCAGAGCAAACACGGCAGGCGCGAGTGGTTCGGGTTAGCATGCAGGAACTTCGAATAGTCGATGTTCTGATCCTGAGGATTCACTGCGGCATGATCCATGGGTGGTGTTGAATCGAGCATAGTCATTGACGAAGCCGAGACGTTTGTGTCAAGCACAAGTGCCAACACCAGGACGCAAGACACCAGCACAACCAGTCCTGCAGCGACAAAATGTTTAAAGATGATTCGACCAAAATAAAACCCTACGCTCCGCAGCGGCAAAATATTTGGGTTACGCTGAACCAAGCGATCCGCAAGAGACTTTTCGCGCCTACGGAGTTTGCTTGTTATGTTTGCCGTTCTCCGGTCTATAGACATTCAGATCCTACGGAGCTACCACTCAACGAAGACGTCCTACACAACGGCGATGCTGCATCAGTTCCATCAACCTACTTCGTTGCCAACTTCAAAATCGCTTCAGAATGACTCGCTGGCACGGTTTCTCTGCCGAAAGTGATATGACATTTTACGCACACGAAACCGGCAGCTGCTTTCTTCTGATCGATCTCGTAATTCAAGGCGCCACCGTCGTCCGTTTTCGCGGTAATGTGACACCCCTCAGCGCCGCCGCAAGACGGCACAGGGACCTTGAGCGTCCGTGGATCGACCGTGTTCATCACAGTCGGGTTGTGGCATCCGGTGCAGCTTAAACTGGGATGCTCGCCGCCTTCGTGCCGAAAAGTGCCGGCAGACGTTCGGCTGGTCCAACTGCGGAGCACGCCTTTATCGGTGATGCCTACGTCGGAAGCGAGCTTCGGATCAAAATCTGCGCTCAACTTCTGGTCTGGTGGAAACTGGTGACAAATGTGGCAATCCTTTGGCGCCGGCGGAATCTCCGACTCCGCATTGTGGCAACTGAAGCAAGCAGCGTGACTGTTAGGAACAGTCTGGAATGTGCCCTTCTTTAACCAGAAGTTGTCGCCCAGACCCTTTGGTGGCTTCGTAAAATACTCTTCACTTGAATCACCCTGCGGCTGATAAGTCTGATGACAGATCGAACAACTCTTTGATTGCTCAGCAGGCTTTTGGGCAGCGTTCCGCATTGACGCAGTCATAAAGCGAACGGCGGAATTTTCCCTGAGACCGGGCCGATTGCTACCCACCACGTCAAGGTGCTTCTCATGCGGAAAATTGACCCGGAACTCGGGACTGGACTCGCGCGGCTTAAGCTTCGAATCAGAAACGTCACCGAGACTCGGAAACAGGAACCGGGCCGTGTCGCGAGGGGTAGCGTTGACGTGGCAGTTCGAGCAGATCACCGGAGTTGGCCGTTCGCGAGCAAAGAACTGTGTCCGGTGGCAGTTCAGACAAGTTGAGTGTTCAGGAAAATCGGCTACGTCGGGAAACGCGGAATCGCCTTTGCGCACCTCTTTCCAGTTCGGCGTCGGAAGCTTGTGGCAGGAATCGCATGTCTGCTTCAGAGTCGTGACGTGAGTGATATGGGAGAACTGCGAGTAATCAATTCGGGGCGGTCGCGCAGCGCGACCCCTCACTGGTTGCCGTTTTTGGGGCCGCCGTTGTGACTCAGTCGAGTTTCCGTAAACGACCGTTGGCGCGCCGATTTGCCCTGCGGGAAGTGCCAGAGAGACCATCGCCAGAAACGCTCCTACGCTGACCAGCCACCGCTTGTTTGCACAGTTGTCCTTGAACATTGGTGACGCATGGAACCTGAGAGCACTTAATAGAGCAAAACTCCGGCCCGCCCCTCAATGGGCAACCGGAGAGTGATTGCTGTAGATGTAACGTAGCCTGCGAGGCTCTCGCAGCTACTCCCGCCGACCAAAGTACAAACGTAATGACGTATAGGGAAGATGCGCGTGATAGTTCTGCGGCCGTGGGCCAACTATCTGACTTTCGTTGTAGTTGTAATACTGATAACCCAGATTCCAATCAAGCCGTCGATTGATCTTGATCGCCAGACGCGCTTCAGGGGTCTGAAAACTCATCGGATAGGACGCGATCAATGTTCCCGGTGTTCCGGTCGGATCCGAGAGACGATTGCCCTGGCCGGTGTCTTTGTTGACGCGATAAGCCGCGTAAAGAGTCACTCGTGGATGGAGTCGCGCGACGGTGTCGACGAAGAAAAAATGGTTTCTCGATAAGTATTGGCTGTTGCCCAGCGGGTGCCGCACGCTATTGAAAAAGTATTCGAGCACAGCGTCGCTGTTGATCCAGTGATAGTTGTACCCGGTGCTGAATGAAATGTCGGACGTAGCGGCCCAGTCGACCGATGACGTGAACACGCGCGACTTGACGTCCACTCCGAAGTCCTGCAGGGAAACTCCGGCTATCTCGGAAGGATTCGAGTTGTCCTTGGTGATTACGGCCACGTTGAACGAGAGCTTGCGGTTCGGGGCATATCTGCTCTTGGCGCGAATATTCGTGTAGTCGTAGTTGCCTATGCGGGTAAAGACATTGTCAGCGGTGCCGTGTTCAGCGTCAAAGTAGATCGTCCAGTTGCTTGCCGGTCGTGCCTTGAACCCACCGATGAACGCATGAGTGTGGTTATCCTCGATCAGTATGCTGGAGCTGCGAACGGCTGGCGGCGCAAATGACCCGTTTGTGCCGAGATTGAATCCTTCAAAGATTTCTTCCAGGTGGCGCTGCCCATAAC
>JANNON010000275.1:0-2552 GCA_031399105.1 Blastocatellia bacterium
CCACAAAGCTATTGCTGGATCCGCTCAAGGTAGTCTGAGCCGCGTTCAAGGTGACAGGGAAATCCGTTGATGTGGTTAGACCTGTGACGAACAGGTTGCCGTTGAGATCGGTTGCAATACCAAAGCCCCAGTCAACTCCACCACCGCCGAGATAACTGGAATAGAGTAGCGCGGAGCCGGAGGCATTCAACTTCGTGACAAAGGCGTCGGTGTCGTTGTGACCGGTCGTTTGAAAAGCTGTAGCAGTCGTCGGGAAATTGTTGGAATCGGTGAGACCGAGAATGCTCGCGTTGTCTTCCGGATCCAGCGCCACTCCATATGCTTCGTCCGCACTGTTGCCGCCGAGGAGAGTGCTGTACACCAGACCACTGCCATCGGCGTTGAGTTTTGTGACAAAGACATCACGATCGCCGCTCATTGTAGTATCAAAGCTGCCGCTGCTGGTGGGGAAGTCAACGGAAGCCGTAGTGCCCGTCACGTACGCGTTCCCGGCTCGATCCACTGCAATGCTTGAGCCTTCCTCGTTGCTCTGACCGCCCAGATAGGTCGAGTACTCAAGCGCCGTCCCCGCGGCATTCAGACGCGATACGAAAATATCGCTGCCTCCTTGCGGCGTCTGAAGCGCTCCCGAGGCGGGAAAATTCACCGAGGTCGTGATTCCAGTCAGGTAAACTCGACCGTGAATGTCCACCGCGATGCCCGCACCGATATCGCCACTGCTTCCGCCGAGATAGCTCGAATAATCGAGAACCGGATCGATGACCAGCGTTTTCTTTTGATTGTAAGCGCCCAGTTTGAATCCGATTCTGCTTCCATGCATCACGTAGGTCGCTTTGACGGGGATTCGTTTACCACCGTCCAACTGATACGCGACCGGCCTTCGTTGCATCAGACGGTGCCCAGCAACTTGAACTAAGAGATTTCCCTCACCATCGATTTCAACCTTGTCCGCCCCTTCGAACCAATGGGAGATAATCTGTGGGCTGGCACCGGGCGCTATCAAAAAGTCGTACTCAAGTTGTCCGTGCTCGCCGTAGTACGCGACCTGGATGCCTGGATAAACTTGCTCAAATCTGACTCGGGCATAGTGGTTGATCTTTGCCAGGAACTTTTTCGGCTGGTTGCCTATGAGGTAATTGCTCTGCTGGGCCAATGGTTCTTCGCCAACGGCTTTGGACGCTGCGGCACCACCTTCAAACTGCAGACGCAATCTCGAGTCTCCTTCCGTGCAATTGGGAGGCGAGCCCGGACGCGCTCGGACACTTTGCCCGGCTCCGGCACATGATCCCGAACTGAACGAGAAGGCAGCGCCACTGCCGTTGAGCGAAATGCTGTAGCCAGGAGCACGCACCAGAAATTTCGTTTGAGGGTCCGCCTGTCCGCGATTAATCTCAAAGCTCAAGGGCATTTCGGCAATGGCAGCAGATGGTTGCAGCGCAATTGCGGCGGGAGGCCTGGTCCGGTGGCGGCGATTAGAGGTGGGGGGCAATCCGAGAGCAAGAGGAACCTGCAAAACAGTCGTCAAAAAAAGCCAGTACCCTAAGCTCCTGAGGGCAATCAACCTTGGCCGATATTTCATAATCACAACTCTCTTCTTTCCCAAACGTGAGTTCGGCAATTCATTTAACGGCAGCAGCCTGGGCCCCGGTCAATACCGGACGTGAGGCAGTATTGTAGTCGTGTGTATGCGCCAGAATGCGTTCGTCGCTCCATTGCGGATTGGCAGCAAAGAACCGCGCACTGAGTCCTGCTGCCAGGGGATCGTCGCGCCAAAGGAAATAGAGAGTGCGCGCGCGATCGGCGTCCGCAGTGCGTCCTTCGCTGGCGTAAAGAGGCGCCAAAAACTGATAAGCGGTAGCATCGGTTGGGTCTATGCTCACCACCGCTTCAAAGGCCGCGCGCGCTTCCGCCAGCTGGCCCATCGCATAAAGCGTGGAGCCGAGTTCTCGCTGGACCAGCCTGTCTCGTGGAAACTCAACCGCGAGTAAACTCAACAGTTCCGCCGCCACTTTAGCATCACCCTGGGCGCGCGCTATTACTGCTCGATAAAAGCGAGCGCGCGGCAGTGCGGGATTGAGTTTTAGTGCCGCTTCAATTAACGCGGCCGCCTTTTGGAGTTGCGCACGATCCGGTCCGAAACGTTCCGTGCGCAACTCGGAAATCGCAGCGCTGATTAATGGATCAGGGTCTCCTGACTTCAATGCTGCGGCGCGACGAAAAGCGTTTGCTGCTGGTCCATACTGAGCTTGCTCCAGCAGTGCGATACCGTAGTCGTTCCAACGCTGAAACTCTTCCGCCGGTCGACCAGTTATCTTGCCGGCATCTCCAGAAACAATTTGGGTTGCAGTTTCCGCCATCTGGACAATCGGAATATCCAGTTGCACGTCTTGCCGGTCATTAACGTAGTTGGTGTATTCCTGGTTAAAGCGGCGATAGAACACTCGTGCTTCCAGGTTGAGGACAACGGCACCCGTCGTTTGTTCCGGGAGACGAAAGCGCAGTCGCGCCAGATCTGATCTACCCGCGGGAATGGCCGTGCTGTACGGGATGGC
>JANNON010000277.1:0-2221 GCA_031399105.1 Blastocatellia bacterium
GGGCGAGCTTGCCGATTGTCGGCGAAGAGAATTTTAAGTTGGACGACTTATTTGTGGGACTGAGTCTTCAGCGCCTGCGCCTCAAGCACGACCAGCAGGTTCCAGAGTGGCTGGGTTAATACTAAGGCTTGCTCTAACCCTTCGTGCTGTTGGACAAATAGGGACAGACCCCATTGAAAGAGCATGTAATTCAGTAGCATAATTCCAACTATGCTTCGTAAGCCCCGCCTTTTGGTTGTTGGCTTGCCCGTCCACGTCATCTAGCGCGGCAACAAAGGTTAAGCCTGCTTCTGTGCCTAGGAGGACTAACGCTTCTTCCTCGAACACTTCGCAAAACCATCCAAGCGCTTTCGCTGTTCGCCGCGCGCGTACGTTCTCATGACCAATCACTTCCATCTGCTGCTGATATCCGATATCGATGGCGGTCCGTCAGGTAGATACTCCCCCAATGTAGTAAGGGCGGGGCAAAGTCAGGTCTAGCTGATCCGAGGTTAAGATTAAAGTCTTTGCCTTGTCCCTCAGGCCGTTTTCATTTGCGGAGATTCATGAGAACGGCATGCAAGGCATAATCGGATTCATCGCTAGCACCACAAGAGGCCGATGGCCACACTAATACCTTCGCTCAATCAATGCGGCCCGCGCATGACTGGTGGCGAAAGGCGCTTTGCCCATCGCGTTATCGACAAGCTCGAGAACGACTACCTGTGTTGGTTTGATGTGCCGGTGGGGCGCCGAACGCTTCACCCGGACTTCGTGATTCTTCATCCCCGACGAGGATTGCTGATTCTGGAGGTCAAGGACTGGAAATTGGAGTTGATTCGGGCCGCAAATAAGGCCAGTTTTACCTTGATCACGGACAAGGGCGACAAGACAGTTCCTAACCCGCTCGAGCAAGCTCGGCAATATGCGCAGACCATAGTGGGTGAGTTGGAGCGTGATCCTCTGCTTCGTGTACCAGCGGGGGCACAGTATCAAGGGCGATTGTGTTTCCCTTATGGTTACGGAGTCGTCTTATCGAATATTCATCGGAAGGCGTTTGAAGAAACCGACATAAGGGAGGTAATAGAGCCGGATCGGGTTATCTGTCAGGACGAAATGTTCGAATCCGTCGATCCTGAAGCGTTCCAGGAACGTCTATGGAAGATGTTTACGGTGAAGTTCAAAACCTTGATGTCCTTGCCGCAGATCGATCGAGTTCGATGGCATCTCTTTCCGGAGATCAGAATTCGAACCGAGCAGCTTTCCTTTGTCGAGGAACCGGGCCAACCACATTCTGTTGCCGACGCAGTTCCGGACCTGATTAAGGTAATGGACCTGCAACAAGAGCAATTGGCTCGAAATCTGGGAGAAGGCCATCGGGTGATCCATGGTGTAGCGGGCTCTGGCAAGACCCTTATTCTTGGGTATCGATGTGAACGTCTCGCCCCTGAAATCGCTAAGCCAATTCTGGTCCTTTGCTTCAACGTCACTTTGGCGGCGAAGCTTCAAGATTGGGTAAAGGGAAAGAATCTTGCCAAGAAGGTTAGCGTCAGAACCTTTCATGCATGGTGTAGAGATCAACTTGTTCTTTACAACGTTGGATTACCAGAGAGCGGAGACACTTTCTACGACGAGATTGTAAATCGCGTTATAGCTGCAGTAGAACGAGGGCAGATTCCTGCGGCCCAGTACGGGGCCGTGATGATCGATGAAGGCCACGACTTCAGACCGGAGTGGCTCAAGATTGTTGCTCAGATGGTGGATCCATCAACCAGCTCACTACTCGTTCTTTACGATGATGCTCAGTCTATCTATGGCGATGACAAGAGGAAGAAATTCAGCTTTTCTAGTGTGGGAATCCAGGCAAAGGGACGAACGACGATTCTGAAATTGAACTATCGGAACACCACGGAAGTGCTCTCAGTAGCCTACGAATTTGCCAAGGATGTAATGACGCCCCTTGAGGCAGGGGAGGATGATGTTCCCCTGGTGGAGCCTCAAAGTGGTGGGCGGCGCGGGCCAGTGCCAGTGCTCAATCAGCTGACGAGCCTTTCTGAAGAAGGAGACTTCATCGCAAAAGAGTTAATCGCTGTTAATCGGAAGGGCCTACCCTGGCGTGACATGGCGGTGCTCTATCGCTCTCGTTTCGTTGGGGAAGAGATAGTCGCGAGATTGCGAAAGGCTGGTCTTCCTGTGCAATGGCTGGGAGATCCGAAAGAGAAAAAGAAATTCCTACCTGCTG
>JANNON010000283.1:0-1936 GCA_031399105.1 Blastocatellia bacterium
TGCCGAAGGGCAGGATCGTCGACCTGGTTCCCCTGGCCGTGATCGAGATTGTCTCGCCTGAAGACCGCATTTCGCAAACGCTCGAACGTTTCCGGGACTACGCATCTCCGGGAGTTTCCGAGATCTTTCTTCTTGATCCGGAGAACTACATCGCGCATCGATTCGACCGGCAGTCGTTGCTTCGCACCGGGTCGACCGAAATACGACTTCCGAATGGTGCGATTCCATTCGACATTGATCAGCTCTTCGAGAAACTTCGATACGAGCGGGAACGAGAAGACTAGTTATAGTTTTAGGCAATCGCGGTCTTCCCGTTGCTGTAGATTTCCAGCGCCAGAACAACTGAAACCCTTTCCGGTGCCATCGTTGCCATGATCCACCGCGTCGCATCGCCGGACCGGCGTGGCTTTACCTTTCGCTCATGGAATAATGTTAGCTGCTTCCGGAGGAACAGATTCTCCGCTGCGAGCGTGCGCCGAGCCCTGAAACTGATGGTGACAAGTCGAAGGAGATCGAGCAGAACCAATATTGCTGTGACGAAGCAGTGCCGGAGAGCGACGAACAAACTCAATGGTGCGGGCATGAAAAGCTCAGCATCGCACGTCAGGAGACGTTAAGCGCTGGTCGACCACGCCGGGAAGTGCTTTTTGCGGAGCACACGGGACTTGCGAACTCCAACCAATGACGGTTACCGCCTGAAGGGAGAACGCAGGATGTGCGAAGTATGGAGAGTACATTCTTTTGCAAGCCGTTGCGGGTCTGGTAGCGCTGGTCGTTGGAGGCCCCTGTAAACGCGTGCCAGAAGCATTTCGTCTGACTCGGGGCGTTACAACACCTGTACTGCGGACACCTCTAGCCTCTAGATCATCTTGTTAAAGATCCAAATTGCTCGGTCTGGAGTGAGGAGTACGGAGGATTGAATTTGCAATGGGTCGCTTCTGCTTAATCATCTTTTTGACGTGCGCTATAGTCGTGGCCCAGCCTTCAATCCGGAGCAAAGCCCCCAAAGTTTGGGATGAAAAGGCTCTGTCCGAATGGGCGACTCCGGTGGCTGGGCTGAATGTCCGCCCGACCCATATCCGCGCGAAAGATTATTACGAACTTCCCGTCGAATCTCTCCGCACGTACCCTGTCTATGCACCGGGCCGGGAGCCAGAAGGCTACTGGCTGCGCTTAGAGAAGATCGGGCCTAAGCCATTGGTTGAGGCGAAATCCAGCCGGACTGCAGAGGAGTGGATAGAAGCCGGCAAGATTGCCTTCGACGAAGCCGACTTCTTCCACCTTCGCACGCTCGACCCGAAGTACATCGCCGAGGTTAGGAACGGCAGTCAGGCACCGGCGCGAGTCTTGGCCGACGGCACGCTTTTCGGCCTGCGATGGGTACCCACCAAGCAGGGCGTTGCGCTGTCTTCTTCGAACTGTAGTTTCTGCCACACACTCTATCTGCCCGACGGCGGGCGAGTCCCTGGGGCTCCGTTTCGGACTATTGCGCCTCGTCCACCGGAGACTTTCAAGGTTTGGCCCGTGATCTCACGGCTTCAGGTGGAGTTGGGGGTGCTGGTTGGAAGTCCGCCGTTTTTGATGCCTGGGCTTTCTACGGGTAAGCGGCTGTATCAGGCCTATGGCGTTCCGTGGAGGGGCGACGATTCGCACGAGCGGCTGAACACGGTGACTCAAGAACAGTATGAGCAATTGGATCTGGCCGCCCGCACGAGTGGCGGACTACCCCGCTGGAATGGCAGCATCCTTTACCCGGCCAAGACTCCGGACCTGATTGGCATACGCGAGCGGCGCTACATCGATCACACTGCTACTCACCTGCATCGCAACGTTGGCGACCTGATGCGTTATGCGGCCTTAGTGACTTCGGCGGAGGCGACGCAATTTGGAGTTCACGAGATGGGCGGCCCGGAAACGCGAAGAAGCCGGGCGAGAT
>JANNON010000892.1:0-7571 GCA_031399105.1 Blastocatellia bacterium
GGAGAGTAGGAAGTCGCCGGGATTATTTATGGAAGCCCGCTTGATTACGTTCAAGCGGGCTTTTCTCTTGTGTGCCGAAATCCTCAGTGAAGCCTTTTCAAGGCCTGGGCAGCGTCGATGTCGCGCGGATGATATCGCAGCACTTGTTGATAGAGTTTGCGCGCCGCGTCAAGGTTTCCGGACTCCTCTTCGAGGATGGCAAGGTTGTAGGCGGCGTTTGCGGAATCCGGCTTCATTTGCAATGCTCTCGCGAAATGCTCGCGCGCGGCTGGATCCTTTTTTAGAAAGAGAACATTTCCCAAGCTCGTTACGGCCTCGAAAGAGTCCGGATGCTCCTTCACGACTTGCAGTAGTAGCGAACGCGCTGAGTCGTAATCGCCCCTCATCGCAAGCAGTTGTGCCAACTTCAATTGAGCCCCGAGATTCCCAGGTTCATAGACAAGAACCTGCTTATACTCGTTCGTAGCGTCGTCGTGCATCCCGCTTTTCATGTAAAGGTTCGCCAGGTTGATGTGTGCCTGCAAATACGAGGGCCGCAACGCAATTGCCGTCTGGTAATAATCGGCCGCGGATGCGACATTTCCTGCTTCATCGTTCAAGACACCAAGATTCAGATGAAGCACTGCGCTTTTTGGCGATGCGATTAACGAGGTGTAGTAAAGCTCATATTCGGATGACCATGCGTGTATGCGCTCACGCAACGGCATGAAAGACAGTGCGATCCAAACCACGAGAACGGCAACGGCGCTCCACGCCGGCCATCGCAACTTTGATACAACAGCTGCCACAATCGCGATAATCGCCAGAACAATTCCGATCGAGGCGGTATATGCATAGCGCTCGGCCACTGACTGATAAAGCCTCAGAAATTGCGCGAAGGGCAGGAGCGCGATCATGGTGCCCAGCATTCCCGCCGCGAACAAGGGCACGTAACGACGCATCCAAATGCCGACCGCTGTGAGGCCGGCGATCGTGAGCCATGCCGCGAAATAGGTCCACGACCGGAACCTCAAATCGATCAATTCCGTCGAACGCTCCATACTCATTGCAGGGGCATAGATGCTCCACCAAACGTACTTGGCAACACTTACTGGCCCCCTTAAAAGAATCTCCGCCAACGTCTGAAAAGGCATCGGTGGTTGATGGAATACAGCCGTGCGGAGCACTGTGTATGATGCCAATGGGATCGAGACAGCAACCATGACAATGATGGTGGATCGCCACCGGAGCGCTGGCGGGCTGCACGCAACAATCGTAAGAATTGCCACGAGTGGACCCACGATTCCCGCTTCGTGACTCAGTAGCGCGGCGCACGACGCGAGCGCCATCAGCAACAAATATTTCCAACTACGACGTTCGACATATTTCAACGCACAGAATACGTTCAGCAGGACAAAAAAAGTTGCCAGCGACATCGCGCGCCCGGATATCCAGGCCACGACCTCGGTATGAATTGGCAAGCTCAACCACGCCAGCGCGGCCATCAGCGGCCAAAGATCGATGAGCCAACGCCGGAATATCAGGAAAATCAGAATGCCGTTAAGGGCGTGGATCAGCAGATTAGTGGCATGAAAGAATCCAGGGCTCCTTCCCGAGATTTTGTTGTCGATCATGAGGCTCAACCAGAAAAGTGGCCGATAAAACGACCCCGGTTGTGGTGCGAATGCCTGATCGAACGCGGTGGGCTGACGAAAATAAACCGATACCGCCTCAAGACTTTTGATGCTCGGATTCTTAACGATTTGCGACTGGTCGTCGTACACGAACGGATTCGATAGAGCCGGGAAGTAGAGGAGAGTGGTCCATAACAGGAGTACGAGGTAGGGGGCGGCCCGTCGAATCTGCATCGTCGAATTATGCTCACCATGCCTAAGCGTGTCGAGTCGAACGATTAACTCATCGGTCGCATCCGATTTATAGCTAAGCAACTTACCGGATCAACCCGGTCGGCATTTCGGGATCCTGATAACGCCTGGTCTCTAATCACATGAAACGCCGGAGCCTTCTCTCCAACCTTAACTGCTGCCGGACTCATTACCACTTTCAACCCTCCTGGCCCATGAACAAGTCTCAAGGTATTCAGAAGAAGATCTATACGACCTTCTTCAATTCGAGCTGGCTTTTGTTTTGGTGCGCCCGGCACCGCGCTCTAACTCGGGAGTAAAAGCTCCTACGAACCCGGCTGGGGGAATCGTTAGCGGCAAGGTTGTCTATCGCGAGGTGGAATCTGAGGAATCCGCAGACAAGCTCTGACCCGACGGACAGAAATCGCATACCAGGCGCTCAGGCTCGATAAGCTAAATCTGCAAAGTCCAATACCTGTAAAGAAAATTGTGCGTAGTGGCGGCGATGGTCTATCGGATTAGCCATGATGTAATGTTGTCGTGCTGGCCCGACGAATCAAGGATAAGCGGGTACTACGATCGATACGATACTGCCGGGGTGATGTCGAATGGGGCGGCGACAGTGCGCCAAGAGGGGACAAGCAAGGTGGGCCCACTCGATAGCAGCATCTATGTGCGCTCACAGTGTGCGGGAGGGCAAGTGCTGAAGAGACTGCCGTATGCGGAACTGTGTGTAGGTTGGTAGGAGGACGGTGGCGGTGACTCCGCCTCCTACCGATAATTTTACAGAACTGCGATGCGTCAGCTTTCGGCTTTTTCACCGCGAGCCTGACCCTTACGCGCAGCCTTCGACTGGGGTAGTGGCAGTGCGACCGCACCGGATCGCTCCACGTTCTCGTCAACTTCGACTTCCGGGGGCGGCATTTCTGCGATTAGTGCACCACCGGAGTGTTTTGAGAAGAGCAGTTTCCCGCTCTGCGAGTGCACGTCCACGTAAACAAGATCGCCCAGTCCAATCTGTCCGGTGGCAACCAGGTTCGACAATGGATATACCAGGAAGCGTTCCACTGAGCGCTTCAAGTGTCGCGCGCCATATTTGAAATCGAGCCCTTCCTTCAGCAGAGACTCCTTTGCAGCGTCGGAACACTGGAACACAAACTTGGTTCCGGCTGATTGCATAATTCGATCCTGTACTGCCTGTAACTCGAGATCGAGAATCTGTCGCAGGTGATGTTCTTTTAGGGAACGAAAGACCACGACCTTGTCGATACGATTCATGAACTCAGGTGAAAACTTTCTGCGCGCAGCTTCGACAGCCGTGCGATAGATCTTTTGGTCCACATCGGTGTCGTTCGGATTCTTCGCCCCCTTGCCCGGTGCGAAGCCGATTCCGCCTGAGATTAATTCCGACATCTCGCGAGCGCCCAGGTTGGAAGTCATGATCACCATCGAGCGGGAAAAGTCTACGCGACGATTGTCTCCCAAAGTCAGCGTGGCTTTGTCGAGAATGCCGAGCAGCAACTGCCAGAGACTGTCAGATGCTTTCTCGATCTCGTCGAAGAGCACAAGCGAGAGCTTTATTTCCTCAGTGTGCATCCGATCGAGGTTCTCCTGCGTTAGCATGGGAGACGTTTCACGGTGACCGAGGTAACCCGGAGGCGAGCCAATCAACTTTGCGATTTCATGCGAATGCTGAAACTCCGCGCAGTCGATCTTCACGATTGCATTTTGATCTCCGTAGAGCGCTTCTGCAGCCGCTTCAATCACACGTGTTTTTCCTGACCCTGTGGGGCCGAGAAAAAGCATCGTACCGATCGGCCGGTTCGCCGGATTCATTCCTGCCAGGAAAATCTGGTACAGGCCACTCATGCGGCGCACCGCTCGTTCCTGCCCTACGATGCGAGCGGTTAAACGCTCTTCGAAATCCTGTGCTCTTGGGCTCTTTTGATCGGGATCAAGGAATACTGTTCCCACGTTTTCGTTAGTTGTTTCCATCTCTAGTTCAGCGATCATGTTCGTGCTCCTTGCCTGAGCGTTTACTTCATCCGCAGGTCGAGTCGCTTGCTTGCTCGTGCTGCTTCTATGACGGCCCTTCCGGACCGCACGGCTCTTCTTCATATGCAAGGAACGATCCGTCTGGCCAATTGATGCGTTACGTATCAGGTTCGGTTGCCGGAATCAGCTCGTCTGAGCAGCCGGCTCTTGGCAGTCGGATGCTATATACACGACCCTCAACCAAAAGTCATCACAAAATATTGTGCTTCTCCAATATTTGAGTGATCGAAAATGTAATGCTCTCCGGCCATGCGATGACATTTCATGTCAGGAATTTGCTGACAATAAATGTTGGAGAAGTAGCGACGTGAGCAGTCTTGATCGCCTTCATGATGCACCTTTTAACGCGCCCGGATACCTAAAAAAGGCGACACCCGCGGACGCGCACGTCAGCGGGTGTCAACGAAAATTAAGATGCAACCTTTCAGCTTAGTCGTAGTACTCGAGACCAAGATGAGTAATCAGATCTTCGCCGCGCATATGACGTAAGGTGTTCTTCAATTTCATCAGTTGAATAAACACGTCATGCTCGGGATAGAGACCCGGCGCGGTCTGCGGCGATTTGAAGTAAAACGACAGCCACTCCTGAACACCCTTCATCCCAGCCCGCTGAGCAAGATCCAGAAACAGCGCCAGGTCGAGCACAATGGGCGCTGCGAGAATAGAGTCGCGGCAAAGAAAGTCGATCTTGATCTGCATTGGATATCCCAGCCAGCCGAAGATATCGATGTTGTCCCAACCCTCTTTGTTATCGCCACGGGGCGGGTAATAGTTGATCCGAACGACGTGCGAGAAGTCCTTGTACAGGTGTGGGTAAACTTCGGGCTGCAGGATGTACTCGAGCACCGAGAGCTTTGACTCTTCCTTCGTCTTGAAAGAGGCAGGATCATCAAGGACTTCGCCGTCACGATTTCCGAGAATGTTTGTCGAGTACCAGCCATGAAGGCCCAGCATGCGTGCCTTCAAACCTGGCGCGATGATCGTCTTCATCAGCGTCTGACCCGTCTTGAAGTCCTTGCCACAGATTCCCAAGCCGTTCGTCTCCGCAAGCGTTCTGAGGGCGGGAATATCGACAGTTAGATTCGGGGCGCCATTGGCGAAGGGAATTCCAGACTTCAAAGCGGCGTAGGCATAAACCATCGAAGGTGCGATCGCTTTATGATTATCGCGCATCGCTTGTTCAAAAGATTCGAGCGTCTTATGCACTGCATGAGGCTTCAAGAATATTTCTGTCGAAGCAGCCCAGATCATGACGAGGCGGGCGCATTTGTTCTTGCGTTTCCACTCCGCTATCTCATCGATTAGCTGCTTTGCGAGCACCAGTTTGTTTTTGCCAGTCTTCACGTTCACGCCGTTGAGTCGCTTAACGTAATTCTGATCAAACACGGCCTTCATCGGCTTGATCTTCTGTAGCGGCGACCGCAACCGTCTCAGAAGATCCTTCTCGAGTACTCCCGCATGCATTGCAGCGTCGTAAGCGGAGTCTTCAAAGATGTCCCAGGCGCCAAACACCAGATCGTTCAATTTCGCGAGCGGCACAAAATCCTTCACTAGCGGGACGCGGTTGTCGGTTCGTTTGCCCAACCTGATCGTGCCCATTTGCGTGAGACTGCCAACCGGTTCCGCGAGGCCTTTCTTGATTGCTTCAACCCCGGCGATAAAGGTCGTGCTGACCGCTCCTAATCCAACGAGCAGTACTCCCAATTTCCCTTCGGCTGGAGCGATTTCGGCGCCTTTTTTTATGGCCATGTCTTCGGGTTCCTCCTGAATATTTCTGGAAGTGATAGTACTCGGCGCCGCGAAGACAGACCGTTCCTATCTTGCTGAGTTTTGTCGCAGGATTGCTGAATGGGTCTAGAAGTGAGTCCAGCGCTGTAGTCCAAGCGTGACGGCCAGTGTCAACGGGGATCGAGATCAGCGGGAAACCAATGCTTTGCGGAACGCACGCGGCGTCACGCCAGTCGATTGTCGAAAGGCCTTAGTGAAGTGACTGGCGGTCGCATAACCAACTCGCGAACTGATTTCGGTGATCGAGTAATCCGTATCGGCAAGCAGCAACTGCGCGCGTTTGTTTCTCAACGTAGCGAGATAGGCATGGGGGCTGGTCCCTGTAAGCTTCTTAAACAGACGAGCAAAGTGAAATGGCGAAAGGAATGAGGCCGCGGCAATCTCTTTCAGCGAAAGTTCGCGATCGAGCTGTGCATGCATCAATTCAACCGCGCGCCGAATCCGGCGATCAATCAGACCCACCCGAGAAACTTCAAGTTCGTCGGACCGACGCATATTGGAAAAGTTTCGTAGCAGGTGCACCACCAGTTGCTCGATTACTGCCGCCAGAACGATTTCGCGTCCGGCGCGCTCGGCGCTGAGTTCAGAAGCAATACTACTAACAAGCGCGGCGAGTTTTGGATCGTTCGTTACGACCGGCACCGCGAAGCCGATGTTGCCTGCAGGGCCGACGAGCCTCATCCGCATGGCAGAGTCGATCAAGTACGCAGGCGATATGGTCAAGAACACAGTCTCCAGATTGGTTCCCCCGGCTTTGGTAGCTGCGGAAGGTTCCAGCAAGAGTGCCTCGTTGGTTGATAGGGTTTTCGGGTTGTCTCTGGTACCAAACGTTATTTCGCCGGATAGCAGGAAGAGCAATGCGTAGTCGCCCGAGACCTCGTCGCTCAATTCAAACTTTTTCGTGCGGCGATAGAAGACTGAATACTGAGGATGGACAAAGAAACGATTCAGTGGCGGCTGCGGACGGGTCATCAAAAATCAATGTACGCGATGTCAGTTGTGGCTTCAATCGGCTGGCGAGTCATTGCGGAACTTCATCATTGCAGCAGGATCATTTGCGATGAGGGCCTTGATGCCCAGCGTTCGTGCGCGAGCAATCCACGACGATGTATCGACCGTCCAGACTATTACTTCAAATCCCGCCTCCCGGGCCTGATTAATCAAATCGTCATGAACCAGCGAGTGATGCAAGGCAATTTCTTCGGCCTCCAGGTTCTGAGCAGCGGCCACAATATCTCTCTTCTGCAGCAGTGAAAGCGGTTTCGAAATCTTACGGTCGAAGAGTGCGGCCGTGCGAATCTCAGGAGCTATCCGCTTGATCTCAACGATGGCCGAGTGATCAAAGCTCTCGACAACGACGCGGTGCGCAAAATCCTGTTTCCTAATCAACCGAGCAACTTGAGCGGGGAGTTCTGCTACGACCGGTTCGCCTTTCATCTCCAGGTAAAGGGAGCCGGCTGCTTCACCGAATAGCTCAAACACTTCCTGCAAAGTTGGGATAGTCTCATCACAAGGAGCCTGCGACTCCGTTCCAGCTCGATCGTGAAACCACTTGCCGACGTCAATCTGCTGAAGTTCGAGAGCAGTCAAGGACGCGACTCTCTTGCTGAGATAGGCGGTTCGAAGAAGCGTTGCATCGTGGATGACGACAGGCAAATTGTCGGCTGAGAGCCTTACGTCAAACTCGATTCCATCCGCGCCGTCGAGAATTGTTTGGCGGAAAGCAGCAATCGTGTTTTCGGGACGGGTGGCGGAAGAGCCTCGGTGTCCGATGACGAGTGGTGTGTTCAAAAGATGTCGTTAAGAGGGGAAAGTTTGCAGGCTGCTCTGGCGCAGCCTTTGGAGTGCGCTGACTTGTCAGCGCTTTTTTGGCTCTTTCTGGAT
>JANNON010000894.1:0-4013 GCA_031399105.1 Blastocatellia bacterium
AGGGTAGCTCGGCGGGTGGCTGGCGCAGCGGCAGGCGGCGCTCAGAGGTGTGATGGCGGCGGGGGAGCGGGTTGTCGTTCTTGGTTTCCGTTCGTGCCGAAACTTCTAAAAGCACCTTGTGTGCCACGGAAGAAGTACTGAGTGCTGAGTACTGAGTGCTGAGTACTGAGTTCCATAATTGCGAGCTTTCGGCGTCGTCTTTGTAACTTGCACTTTGACCTTTGCACTTTGACCTTTGCTTTTAATCTTTGAACTTTGATCCTGATTTATTCAGTGACCGACAACTATGACGCGGAGCGGGTACTCAGCACTCAGTACTCAAAACTTTGCTTTAGAAAAGAGGAAGAGCCCAGTCATTGCTGACTGAGCTCAATTTCGGAGGGGAACACTGTAGGGTAGCTCGGCGGGTGGCTGGCGCAGCGGCAGGCGGCGCTCAGAGGTGTGATGGCGGCGGGGGAGCGGGTTGTCGTTCTTGGTTTCCGTTCATGCCGAGATGTCCTGAAGCACCTTGTGTGCCACGGAAATCTTTTTTCTGGAAAGTTAGGTCTATTGATGCTTGGGCCGGAGGAAGGTGGTGGGCCAGATTGTAGGGCGTCCCTCCGTGGACGCCCCTCGTGTGTTAGGGACATTGCTCATAACGAAGGGTCGATTGACAAAAAAGAGGGGCGGCCACGGAGTGCCGCCCCTACAATCAGCCGCTCAGCGCTTTTCGACAATGAGCAAGTGCTCTTGCGAGCCAACGACTTTAATGTGCGACGCGAGCTCGATGCTGCTGTAGTCGGTGGAGCGCGCACGCCAAAGCTCGCCTCCAATCAGCACAGTTCCTTCAGGACATAGAGGAGAGTTCGCCACACCACTGGCGCCAGGGAAGTGCAGACTACTTAATCGCGACTTCTTGCGGTGAGAAAGAAGAGTGATAAGTAGAAGTAAGAGCCCAACAACCACGCATATCGTTATCAGCAGCACGTTCATCAAGGTTTACAAAGGAGACCGTGTTGATCCTTAAGGATGACACCTCTCGCGATCAATCTTCATCCTTCCGCCTTCATCCTTCGTTAGTTCCGTCCCATCGTTACCTGACGCTGTAGCGCAATCGCATCCTGATTGTTTGGGTCAATCGTGATCGCACTCGAGGCAAACTTGGTGGCTTCTCCGCGGTCGCCTCGTTCAAGAAAAATCCTGCCCAGTAATATGTGTGCGTCGATGAGCTTGGGGTCCCAGAAGATCGCCGTCTTCAGCGCCGCAATTGCTGCTTCCTGATCGCTGCGTCGCTGGTTGATTCGGCCGCTCAGTAAATATGCCTCGGCATTCGTCGGTTCATTTGTCAGCACGCGATGTAATTCTGTTAACGCTTCATCATCGCGTCCTTCTTGATAGAGCTCTCGGGCTTTAGCTAAGAAGTCCTGTGACGGGGAGGTTGTGGTAGGACCCTCAGGAACGATGCTGGTCAGGTCATCACGATTGAGCACGTCCCGCATTCTTACGGCTACGCCGTTCATCGTCTGCGACTTCTGCCATTCCGTCTGCCACTTTGCATAGGTCTGTTGCAGGTAACGACGTGCCTGGTCGTCTGCCGCAGTTGCTGCTTCAGTTTGCCCGAGTTTCTCGAGCGACTTTGCAAAGATGAAGTAAGCCTGTCCATCTCGCGGGTCGGCCGCAATCACCGGGCGCAACTGATCGGCAGCTTCCGCATACTTGCCACCTAAGAATAGTGCGAGGCCGTAATTGAAACGAACCAGCGGATCGTTTGGCGATGACTCCGATGCTCGGGTAAGAAATGTAGTGCCCTGGGCCAGCAACCGCGCGCGCTCCTCGTCCTTCTTCTCATCTCGCGATGCCTGAATTGCAACCGCCCCGGCGTTGTTATAGATGCCGATCAGCGGTGTTTCACTGGAAAGAGGAACGAGCGCCGCAAGGGCCTGACCAAGTTCGCCCAACCTGAAAAATCCCAGACCTGCATAGAAAGCCGCTTCCGTGTATCGCGAATCCTTCTTCTGTAGCTTCGAGAAGAACTCCGTTGCCTCTTTCCACTTTCCATCGATCATGTAAAAGCGACCGAGTTCAAACGCTGCCTGCGGATAAATACCGCCGCCGTTGGCTTCGGCGTAGAAACGCATGGCGTTCTGCAAGTAGATGGCTCGCTTAGGATCGCGCTCAGTGAGTTGCACGCCTTTGACATAGGCCTCGAAGGCTTGCTGCGGAATCTTGGTGGCATCCTGCACAATCTGATTCAAAGAGAAGGGAAGCGCCTGATCACGCTGATACAGGATCTGATAGGCAAGCCGGCCGTGAATCTTCTGCAAGTCAGTTAACGGACCACCGAAATCAAACTGCCTCGTGGCCCAGCCGCCGTCGAGGACCACGCCAAGCGTGCGACCTTCGTTGACCTTGATTACTCTGGCTGTGACCTGAACGAATGCTTCGACAGGTTCTCCTTTTTCTGCTCGTGACTCTTCCTGTGTGCCCAGGGCGATCGAGTAGGTGCCAACGACGATCATCGTAGCCTTGGCTTCGCGAGCAATCTTGATCGCCGTAGCTCTGGAAGGAATCACCGTTTCGGGGAGGCGAAGACGCTGGTAAGCCAAGTGTCTGGCATCGTTGGAAACTACGACCAATCCCGGCTTCGAGAGAAGTTCGGAAATGGAATCGGCAAAACTTTCCCCCACCCAGTTGTATTCAGGCCGAGCCGGCTTGTTCTCGAAGGCGGTGTTCTCAAAGGGCAACACCATAACCACATCATTGCGGTTTGGATTCTGGGCGACGACTCGGGTTGAAAAGGATGGCAGCAGGGCAAGTCCAAAAGCCAGCAGTGCCGTAAACAGTAAGGATTTCTTAATAATAATCTTCATTCACACGTAATCCAGCTCTTATTACACGTAATCCAGCTCTTAATTTGACCGCGGTTTGATGCAGCCATCTTAACAGCGGTTGGTCAGATCCGCATGTTGGGACGGGTGCGGGCGAGGTGAAGGAGTTCAAGTTTCAGGTCAAAGTGTCTCAGGTCTCAGGTCTCAAGTCTCAAGTCTCAGGGCTTATAAGATCTCAAATTTGAAATTTCAGATCTCAGCCTGAGACCCGAGACCCGAGACCCGAGACCTGAGACCCGAGACCTGAGACCTAAGACCTAAGACCTAAGACCAGAGACCTAAGACCTGAGACCTAAGACCTGAGACCTGAGACCTGAGACCTGAGACCTGAGACCTGAGACCGGTCTAGTCTTTGAACTATACTGTCCTCAAACTTCGCGGAGGTGGCGGATGACTTGGATCAAAACCGTAAGGATCGACGAGGCCGATGACAAGCTGCGACACGTGATGGAAGCGCAGCGAGAACTTTACCCGGCAGAATACGCTGTGCCGGTTCATCCAACGGCTGATGGCGGTGCTTCGCAGATCGTCGCCTCGCACAGTTTGATTCCAGACGCTTTATTCCACGCATTCGCCACTTTCGGCGTACTCATGTCTCCGGACCTGCCGTTGACTCGCCGGCAGCACGAAATGATCACGACCGTCGTGTCCGTGCTCAACCGCTGTCATTATTGAATCGAATCTCACGCAGAGTTTCTGCGTCGCGTCACACTTGATGAGAACCTTGTCCAAGCGCTGGAGGCTGACTTCAAGACCGCGCCTGTCTCCGAAAGCGATCGCGTGATGTTGGACTACGCGGCGAAGATAACGCAGGACGCGACGAAGATTACGCCGGACGATCACGCTCGCCTGCGCACGGCCGGATTCAACGATCAGGCGATCCTCCAGATCACGCTGATCGCATCGTGGTTCAACTACATAAATCGTGTCGCCGATGCTCTGGGAGTCGGGCGAGACTGAAGTCTGTCCTAACGGATCTTAAGAAGAACCATTTGTGGCTTGGCGGGTATGATTTCTGGCTGAACGTAGTCGACGATTGCGAGCCGAACAAGTGCCGCGGCATGGTCTGCTCTTTCATCACTTCAGCCGAGTATCACCTGCGGTTTGGTTCGGTGGTCACGCGTCAGAATGGCTTTGCACAAAAAG
>JANNON010000319.1:0-2109 GCA_031399105.1 Blastocatellia bacterium
CAACCAGTGTTACCAACCGCAGGGAGATTTCCGAACGGTCGCTGAATAGAGCCTGGCCAATGAAGTTTCGTTGTTTATCGAGAACGGTAACGATGGAACCGCCGGCGGCTGCAGAGGCGTCGAGGACATCGCTGCGATAGATCCAGAGATGTCCCGCACGCACGCGATCCGCGCCGCGTTTATTAACGATGACGTTGCTCATGTTTTGGTTACTTTGACACATGCGTTCTGTTCCGCGCCACTGGATGCCTGGTGTCTTCATCACCATTCAGGTGGATAGATCTTTCCAGTGTGAAAGTCTCACTGTCAGGAAGGCGGACCCTGTCCCCGCTCTTACACCTTCGGTTGTAGGGAAACTACTGAATTGCTCGGCTTCCAACGCGTATGTTAGGCTGCGAATTACTTTCAAGCAGTAGCGACAGATAACGATCATCAATGCCAACCAAGACAAACTCCGAGCGTGGCGAACGCTTTGAAACTTCCTCCGGCATTGAGTTGCCCGCAGATTTCCATCCTGCAAATACCGAGACAATAAACTACGACGAAGACCTGGGCGCGCCGGGAAAGTTTCCTTTCACTCGCGGGATCTATCCGAACATGTATCGCGGCCGGCTGTGGACGATGCGCCAGTATGCCGGTTATGCAACGGCAGAGGAGTCGAATGCGCGTTACAAGTATCTGCTGGCGCACGGGACCACGGGTCTGTCTGTCGCCTTTGATTTGCCAACGCAGATCGGGTTGGATTCAGACGACGTGCTAGCGACCGGTGAAGTTGGCAAAGTTGGTGTCGCGATCGATTCTCTGGAAGACATGGAACGTTTGTTCGAGGGCATTCCGTTGGATTCGGTTTCGACATCCATGACGATCAATTCGACCGCGGCAACGTTACTTTGCCTCTACCTCGCGGTTGGCAAGAAACAGAATGTAGCATTCGAGAAGATCAAGGGAACGCTTCAGAACGACATTCTCAAGGAGTACATCGCCCGCGGAACTTACATCTATCCACCGGCTCCGTCCCTGCGCCTGGTAACCGACACATTCGCCTTTTGCGCGCGCGAGGTACCCAACTTCAACACGATTTCAATCAGCGGCTACCACATTCGCGAAGCCGGTTCGACGGCGGTTCAGGAAGTTGCGTTCACCCTCGGCGACGCGATTGCTTACGTCGAGGCGGCCGTAGCGGCGGGACTCGCGGTTGACGATTTCGCGCCGCGCATCTCTTTCTTTTTCAACTCACACAACAACCTGCTCGAAGATGTGGCGAAGTTTCGCGCGGCCCGGCGGCTTTGGGCGCGTATTATGCGCGAACGATTTGGCGCGCGCGATCCGCGGTCATTGATGCTGCGTTTTCACACTCAAACGGCCGGGTCGTCACTGACCGCACAACAGCCGGAAGTGAACGTGGTGCGCACGACGATTCAGGCACTGGCCGCCGTGCTCGGTGGCACTCAGTCGCTGCACACCAATTCGATGGATGAGGCGCTGGCGTTACCCACCGAGGACGCGGCAAAGTTGGCGCTGCGGACGCAGCAAGTGATTGCACACGAATCAGGCGTTGCTGATACGGCAGATCCGTTGGCCGGTTCATATGCCATCGAACAACTGACGACGCAGATTGAAACCAAAGCGCGGCAGTATCTCGAAAAGATCGACGGGATGGGCGGAATGCTGCGCGCGATTGAAACTGGTTACGTGCAGCGCGAGATCCAGGAATCAGCTTATCGTTACCAGCGCGCGATAGAGACTAAAGAGAGCATCGTCGTGGGTGTTAATAAGTTTCAAAGTGAGACTGAAACGCCGGTCGTGACTTTGAAGATCGATCCGGCCATCGAGCAGGAGCAGATCGAACGCCTCCGTGCAGTGCGAGCGCGCCGCGACGCTGTTGCAGTAGAAAGCGCATTAACAAATTTGGAATCCGCAGCGCGAGGCGATGAGAATCTTTTGCCGCGAATACTGGCAGCCGTCGAAAGCTACGCCACAGTAGGCGAGGTTGGCAATTGTCTACGGAAGGTTTGGGGGGAGTATCGCGAAACAACGACGGTCTAACGCTGTCCAGATTCTTAAGGTTGTCGTGGAATTAGTCAGTACCGAAACGCGGTAGCGTCGGGT
>JANNON010000357.1:0-3739 GCA_031399105.1 Blastocatellia bacterium
GGCGCGGCCGGTGAGTTCGCAAGTCGGTGGCGTGTCGCGTCCAACCGGGCGCTCAAGCGGACCCGCAACGGCGGGCCAGGTTTGCGCGCCTTGCCATCACCGAGCGCGCCGTTGCGGTCCGCTTAGCTGGTACGTTGCGCCGCACTATGAAAGATCCGATGCATCCTGTAATGAGCAGCACAAAGTGGGAGGAGCTGCGGCTTGGAATGCATGGCCTGAACGGTCTCAAGCCAATGTGGCGCACCAAAGACCTGAAGTCTGGCTTTGTCTCAAACTGGGACCGCGAGTGGTTCTATCACTTTCGCGAAGGCGGATACGAGACTATCGAGTGGGTTGAGATGCAGATCACTTCACCGGAGCAGGAGGCCGCTGTCTTCGCCGTGCTGCGTGAGATTCATGTGCCGGGAGAAAAGACAACTGATGGGTTCAAGGTTTACGGTGACATCGCAGAAGATGGCATCACGAGCTATGTCTAGAGGCAGGCCCAACAACACGCTCCACCGGACGGCCTTCGGCCCCCGGTGAGCTTCAACGTTAGGCCTCTACCGCTCCCTCCGAGAACCTTCCGCGCATGACCAAGCTCAATCACGATCGGCCCGTGTTGCGGTACCTCGACAACATTCGAAGGGAATTGGCCATTGATGCCAGAAGAACAGACACGTTGTCGTTCGGAGGCGCTCAGTCATCGGCGTCAAGATCCGCTAGCGACATCTTCCCCCTCACGTCAGCCGAATCCAGCGCAGTTTCCGAGTTCTTCAGCTCAATCGAAAACTATCTCGATGTCGAATCAAAGTTGATCACTGCTCTGAAGAGCGGAGCATCGAAGCAAGCCAAGTCGGCGGCCAAGCAAGTGAGTCAGCACACCGCGGAGAATCGACTCAAGGCTTCCGCCCTCGTGTTCTCCGCCAAATTGGTTCTGTCGGGGCTGGAGAATCGAATGAACCTTCTCAATCTCTACAAAGCGCTGGAGAAGGAACTGCGGGAAGACGCCTGGTCTCTTTGGGAGTTGATCAACGACATAGCAATGAAGGAGGCCATGCAAAAGATCAACACCGTGATTGGCGGGCACGCTCTGGCCAATCCATCAGAGGCCTACCATTCGTTCAAGCGGACGCCTGACGGCGCCGCTTAACTTAAACGTTGCAGGCCAGCATGTCCGTCGACTACTTTGGAACGTTCTTCACCGAGGAAGGCTTTGACTTCACTGGCCTCATCAATGTCGACTTCTTTCAACCCGTCCGTATCCTCTTTCAAAACGAGCACTACGTTTCAGTCGTCAAGCTTTTGGTAGTAGCCATCGACTCAATTGCATTTGTGGAGTTCGGAGAGATCCAGGGCGAAAACATCTTTGTGAAGTGGCTTCGTAAGTAGGCTGACATGGCCAGCCTAGGCATCACGCCGGAAGAACTGTGGGAACACAGGAACTCACTGCTTCACATGAGCAACCTAGATTCAAGAAAGGTGCTCTCAGGAAAAATCCGCAGGCTAATCGCATATGTTGGCGAAATTCACCCCGACGTAAAACTTGATGGCACCACCGTCGGCTACTACAACCTCCAGAAGCTAATCCTAGCCATTGGCGCAGCCTGCGGCAGGTGGGGTAAAACGTACGACGATGACAGAGAGAAAATTCATTCCTTTGTCGAGCGCTATGACCTCATTGCCTCTGACGCCCGGATGTTCAGGGTCAAAGTTAATGGCGCGCCGTAAGCCTGATAAACGCTATTCGTTTTAGGCGTCACGCATGAGAATCGAGTCCAACCATCGCGCAAAGCTCTTGGTGGAATTGCCAGCGGAGCGCTACAGATTTCTCTCGCCGGTAGGCCGCGTCCCGCGTGTCGGAGACGTACTCGCCCTTGATCAGGGTTTCACTGGACCAGATGGACTGCCAATGGTGCTGGCGTACTTTCCTGGGTTTGGGAATGACAGCCTGTACGTAGCTGAGGTGTACGAGTCGGAATTGGAATAGGGTGGGTCGCCTGACACCGGCCTGAGCTGTTCAACCCATCTCCACGCCGGCGCCACAAAGGAAGTCCATGACCAATCTGCGCGTTGTCGAAATCAAGGCCTTCGTGCCTGCCAAGGACTTCGAGCTGTCGAGCAATGCTTCGACGCCTGCAACAAGTAGCTCTTCTGCCCATCGAGGGGCGAACCCTTCCTTCCACCGGATCTGCGAGAAAAACCGCGCAGGCCGGTGAAGTCAGACGTTGTTTGCATTTTTAGGCGTCGAATGCACCACCCGCGAACCGGAGTCCGATTGAGCCTGCTACTGCTGGTTGTCGTGGCGGTTGGAGGCTTGCCGCTACACAGCTTCCTTGGTGATCAGTTCCTCAGCGACTATTCGTTGAGGCCCGTGGTCATTGCATCAATATTCGTGGTTCTCGCAGTACTGCTCTTGATGGCCATCGAGGCTCACTCATCCGAACTCCGTCGGAGACTTCCCACCGCCTGGGTAAGGTGGCTGGCTTGGCCCATCTTCACGCTTGCCCTCGCAGGAGTCTTGTTCCTCTCAAGTCGCGGCTGGCTCGCAGGGCTGAGTCGGCTGCTTGCGCAAGACCAGGCTACCGCCCAACTCACAGTCCTGCGCGTGAGCAGGCACGAAACACGGAGAACTCTTTGCCATCAGTACCTCGAGTTCCAGTACAAGGTGAGCGCGCAGCGGCTGTGCGCTGATAGTCTCTTGGTCGAAGGCCGAGCCGTCGCCGGAAGAACGCTCTTGGCCAGTGGCGTCGCATCGCCACTTGGCTTCCACGTGCAAGCCCTTCGCCTGCAATGAGATCGACGCCTACCCGTCATTCCTGACCGCCTGCAGCGGCCGCTGAATTTGGACGTTAGACACCAAAACGATGCACCCTCTCGATCCAAGCATCAAGACAGGAATTGGCTGGTTCGATGCACCCTACGTTCGTGCCATGCTCGACGCGGAAAGCCCGGAGCGTATGCGAGACATTGAAGGCCCGCAGTCTGATGAACTGATTCTTCATGCCGGATGGTCTTTCACGGAGGAGCCATTGCATGTCGCCCTTGTTCCCGATCTCACAGCGGCATTGGCCGTCGCTTGGATTGCAGCGACAACTCGGGGCCTCAATTTGACTTATGCTGTAGCACATTCAGCGGAGGGGAAAGGATTGGCCACGTTTCTCACCGCCTATGCAATAGTCATCTATAGCCAACAGAGAGCTTCGTCTACCAGCCAAGCGGGACTTACCGTGCATGCGCAATTTGATCGATCAAATCAGGCAAGTGCAAATGTAGCTGCCCGTCTTGGATTGGTTACTGAATCATCACTCAGTTTTACGGTTGCCAACGGCAATGGTTGCCGCCTCTTTGTTGGTAGCGAAGCATCATGGCTTTCTGTCCTTACAAAGGCCAAGAACATCGCAAGCCAATTGCTGCCTAAGCCTTCGAGGGGCCGGACGTTGCTGCTTGGGGTTCTGGTCTTGTCTTTGGCCACTCCATAATCCTATCAAATTGGTTAGAAAAATACAAGACCTGACCCCGGCGACTGGTAGACCCCGGCGCCTGCCGGCGCCCGTGACCCCGGCGCCTGCCATGACCCCGGTGCCTGCCACTTCAATCGAGGAGCTGGCACGCCTGCGAGAATTTCTGGCCTTCGGACGGCACGCTGCGAGGAGAATTGGAACGAAACGGGTGAAAATCGGTTCCTCGTCGTTTTGTGTGGAATTTGACTTGGCCGGCAAAATCTGCTGTGCCGGCACGCTCGCGCCGTGTGGCCGTG
>JANNON010000377.1:0-1898 GCA_031399105.1 Blastocatellia bacterium
TTCTACCGGCGTAATCGGTGGGGCTGTCTTATGGCTATTACTCATCCCCGGCAAGATGCTTGGAATTTACGACAAGTTACCCATCGATCGCCCCGGGATATTCGCTGTACTCGACGGTCCGCTGCTGATGTCGGTATTTATGCTGATGGCCATTCTTTCCATCGGCATTGGCAGCCGGTCTATTGATGACGAAGATCGCGAATGGTGGGCTCGAGCCGGCGCCTGGGTTCTGCTGGCGATTGTGGTCTGGGCCTTATTAAACTCGCTAGTAATCTATGGCCCGAGATTGGTGGCTTTTGCCTTGGGTGGCTTTGGTCGAGAGGAGCGCCTGGATTTGAACAGGGGATTAAGTTGGCTCACCAGTGTGGTGGTTTACATAGGGCTAATTTCCGGCTTCATTACGATCCTGTTCGGACTCAGCTCGAAGACACCGGCAACTGTAAAAGCGGTAGAGAAATCCGGAAAGGTCGCCACGGTCATGGATTACGCGGTGAAGTTTGCAGCGCCATTGTTCGCATTGTTCCTGGTGATGGTGCTGTCACTCACGACCGATCTCGTAATCCTGCTGATCCGGCACGTACCAAGGATCGCCATGCAGTCTCTTCGAGACTGGCAGTTTCTTCCGGACGCGCGTCATTTGTCGACCGTGCAAGACTCCTCTATCTCGGAGATTAGCGGCCTCTTCGTCGCTTTATTAGCCATCGGCTACGAGATGGCGAGAAGAATCAATATCAATGAGTTCTCGCTGCACTCGCTTTATCGGAACCGGCTGGTACGAGCTTATCTCGGCGCTTCCAATGATCGTGATCCGCAGCTCTTCACTGGTTTTGATCCGGACGATGATCTGAGGTTATCCGAGTCTCTGCCAAAAACAACACCGGGACAATCTGCTGCTTCTGCGAATAGGCCCTTTCACATCCTCAACATGACCTGGAATCTGGTGGGCGGAAAGAATCTCGCCTGGCAATACAGAAAGGCCGTGAGTTTCACCGCTTCAGCGTTGCATTGTGGGAACGCGCGTTACGGCTACCGAGGTTCAAAGTATTATGGCAGCAACCCCAATCCTTTGACTCTCGGGACGGCGCTTACGATCTCGGGCGCCGCCGCGAGTCCAAACATGGGTTACTACTCGTCGCCTGCGATCACCTTTCTCATGACGCTGTTCAACGTGCGTTTAGGATGGTGGCTCGGAAATCCCCGGCGCGACGATTACTATTTCCGCTCGAGCCCGAGGCTCGCAGTCGCACCGATGTTTGAAGAGGCGTTCGGCTGGACCGATGACGAAAAACGCTACGTGTACCTTTCCGATGGAGGACACTTCGAAAACCTCGGACTTTACGAGATGGTTCGGCGGCGCTGCCATTTCATATTCGTGGTCGACGCTTCGCGAGATCCGGATTACAAGTTTGAGAATCTTGGCAATGCTATCCGCACCGTCCGTGTTGACCTTGGCGTGCCGATCGAAATCGGGAATATTTTCATGTACCCGAGAGAGGCGAGTAAACCGAATGCTTATTGCGCGCTGGGCCAGATTCGGTATACACGGGTGAATGAAGCATTGGACGGTCATCTGATCTACATCAAACCAGTCATTGCCGAAGGTGAACCGACGGATGTCTTCAACTACGCGCAGAATCGTGATTTTCCTCACGAAGCAACTTCTGATCAGTTCTTCAGTGAACAACAATTCGAGAGTTATCGCATGCTCGGGCTCCACGCGACCGAGCAAATTTTCTCAGAAGACTGGCTAAAGGATAAGGATGGATTCAGTGGGCTAAAAGCACAGATCAAGGAATTCCTGAAGTCGTTTCAGTGACGCCAGTGATTTGATTCGACTCATGTGACCGGCTGAATGCGCGGAGCCTTTGGAGTGCGCGGACTTGTCGGCGCTTTTGTGT
>JANNON010000398.1:0-5980 GCA_031399105.1 Blastocatellia bacterium
GTTTGATTCCCAGATCTTCGGTAATCACGCGGCCCCCAGTTAGAACGGCCAAATCTTCCAAAATTGCTTTTCGTCGATCTCCAAATGCCGGCGCCTTAACTGCACACACTTTGATCGTGCCCCGTAGTCTGTTTACCACCAGGGTCGCGAGCGCATCGCCTTCAATGTCTTCGGCAATTATGAGTAATGCGCGTCCACTGCCGGCCGTCTGCTCAAGAATCGGTACCAGATCACGCATAGCAGAAATCTTCTTTTCATGTAAAAGAATGAAGGGTTCATCGAGTATTGCCTCCATGCGATCCTGATTGGTTACGAAGTAAGGCGACAAGTATCCGCGGTCAAACTGCATTCCCTCCACGATGTCGAGTTCGGTCTGCAGTGTTTTTGATTCTTCGACCGTAACCACGCCATCTTTACCAACCTGCTCCATCGCTTCAGAAATGAGACGACCGATTTCACGATCGTTGTTGGCGGAAACGGTGGCGACGTTTAGCAGTTCTTCTTTTCCTTTGATCTTCTTTGACATGCGCTGCAGTTCAGTGACCACTGCGTCCGTGGCGAGTTGAATGCCGCGTTGCAACGACATCGGGTTCGCACCGGCAGCAAGATTCTTTACGCCCTCACGAAAAATTGCCTGGGCCAGGACCGTCGCAGTAGTGGTGCCGTCACCCGCCTTGTCATTCGTCCTCACGGCAACTTCGCGCACCATCTGCGCACCCATATTCTCGTACTTGTCCGGCAAATCGATCTCTTTGGCCACTGTGACGCCATCCTTGGTAATCAGCGGCGCGCCAAATTTTCTACCAAGCACCACGTTGCGGCCCTTTGGTCCAAGGGTCACGCGGACAACATTACCCAAAGTGTTCACTCCTTTGAGCATTGCATTGCGTGCTTCTTCACTGAACTTCATCTCTTTTGCAGCCACTTTTATGTCTCCTTCAAATTGTTTGATTGACGCGCTACTCAGAATTGACTGGCCGAATCAGATTTCCCGGAAGCACGCCCGACCTGGACGCGTGCCGGACGCAAAAGCAAATCTCCCATCTTGTAGCCACGCGTGTACTCGGCAATAACCTCGCCATCCTGATCCGGACCGACACTGGTTGTCTCAATCGCTTCGTGTAGTTCCGGGTTGAACTGCTCACCGACAGCAGCGACCGCTTCGACTCCCGCAGTCAGCAATGCTTTCTCAAAGCTGTCCACAGTTCGTCTGACGCCTTCAGCCACTGTCTGGGGCGAGTCTGCTGTTTCCGCCGCCTCGGTCGCGCGATGAAGATTATCCAAAACCGGAAGTAGCGCCGCGATGAAGTTCGCCTTCTCTCGATGCGCGCGCTCGTCGGCAGCACGATTCAACCGGCGGCGTGTTTCATCCGTTTCGCGCTGTAACTCAGCGCGCACTTGTTCAAAACGGGCCTTCACATCCGCGACCTGCTTTTCGGCCGCCGCTGTGCGCGCTTCAAGTTCTTCAACGTAACTGGGTTTTAGATTTGGAGTCGCTTCGGCGTTCGTTCTTTCGGCGTTGCCTTCGTGATCAAGATAAATGCGACGCCGATCTGTGACGCGGATCTCGGGCTCGATCCCATCGTTGCGATCATTTCTGTCTCTGCCTTTAAAGCTCACTACTAGCCTCCCTGATCAGCCAGTGCCAAGGGCGGAATAAGTACCGCAGATGCTTAGCTGACTTTGATCTCTACCTTTTGTCCTTTGCCGTTCTTGCGTTTGGGCAAATGCACCACTAATACTCCATCCTTGTAATCTGCTCGAATGTCATTCTGTTCAACCGCACGAGGAACACTGAACTTTCTAAGGAACGTCCCAGTCGGCCGCTCCGCGCGAACTCCAGGTTTGGTTTGCAAAGAACGACTGCCACGCAAAACCAAACGATTATCATCGAGCGTGATCTCCAACTCGTTGCGATCTATCCCGGGCAGATCGGCGGCGATGGTAAACTCGTCATCGCTTTCATAAATGTCCGCGGCAGGTGCCCAGTCCGCTCGCTCGATCTCGTCTTCCTTTTCCTGACCGCGCCTTTGGGTTGCGTCTTCAAACAATCGATTCATTCGGTCTTGCAAGAACATTAAGTCCTGCAACGGATTCCATGACATGGGAAAAAAGTCCTCTCTTTAGTAGATCAAAGTACTGAGTGCTGAGTACTGAGTTCCAAATACCATTTTGTAAATCGCCGGTTAAGTCGGATCAGAGTCAATGTTGCCTGAACCGGAACTCAGTACTCAGCACTCAGTACTTTTGATTTCAAGCTGTCGCCGCTGCCGCGTCATTACTGAACTGCATCTCATCGTTGTGCGCAGAAACCCGTACCGTTTGACCGCCGATGATCTCACCACGTAACAATTTCACTGCCAGTGGGTTTTGCACTAACGTCTGAATCGCTCGCTTCAAAGGCCGCGCCCCATAAGTTGGATCATAACCCTCACGTGCCAGCAGTTCGCGGGCGGATTCATCCAGTTCGAGATGGATATTTCTTTCGCGCAAGGTTTTTCGCAGTCGTTCCAATTGGACGTCAATGATCCTCGTAATTTGAGCGCGCGAAAGCTGATGAAAGATGACGATATCGTCGATCCGATTCAGGAACTCTGGTTTGAAGTGTTCTCGCAATTCGCCGAGCACAGCTTCGCGGACCTGGTCTTCGTCTCCTTCGGCTGCCTGTATCTCACGTGAGCCAAGATTTGAAGTCATAATCAACACGGTATTCTTGAAATCAACCGTGCGACCCTTCGAATCAGTCAGCCTGCCTTCATCGAGAATTTGCAGCAGGACGTTAAAAACATCCTGATGAGCCTTTTCGATCTCATCAAAAAGGATGACCGAGTAAGGTCGTCTGCGCACAGCCTCGGTCAGTTGCCCACCCTCCTCATATCCAATGTATCCCGGCGGAGCGCCAATGAGTCTCGCCACCGCGTGCTTTTCCATGTACTCGGACATGTCGAGGCGAATCATGGCGCGCTCATCGTCGAACAAAAACTCTGCCAGCGCTCGCGCCGTTTCAGTTTTGCCAACGCCAGTCGGGCCCAGGAAGATGAATGAACCTACGGGTCGATTTGGATCTTGCAGTCCAGCACGTGCGCGACGGACAGCGTTTGCAACCGCGGTCAACGCCTCTTCCTGCCCGATTACTCGCTGGCCCAACCGCTCTTCCATCGTGATGAGTTTTTGGACTTCGCCCTCGAGCATCTTGGAAACTGGAATGCCCGTCCATTTAGCCACGACCTGGGCGACGTCTTCCTCATCCACTTCTTCCTTCAACATCACGCCGTCTTTTTGAAAAGCTTCTAACTTTTCGTGTTCTGCCTCCACGCGTCGTTCAAGTTCCGGGATTTCGCCGTATTGAATCTCAGAAGCACGAGCGAGATCGCCGGCATTGCGGACCTGCTCCAGTTGCAACTTCAGGTTCTCGAGCTCGGCCTTGGCAGTGCGAATATGCTCGATCGCTTCTTTTTCTGACTGCCACTTGGCTTTCATGCCCGACGATGTTTCGCGTAAATCGGCGATCCGCTGTTCAATCTCAGCCAGCCGATCCTTAGACTTTTGATCTTCTTCTCGTTGCAGCGCCTGTCGTTCAATCTCCAGTTGAATGGTTTCGCGCTCCAGTTGATCGATCTCCTGCGGTAAGGAATCAATTTCGATGCGCAGCCGTGATGCGGCCTCGTCGATTAGATCGATAGCTTTGTCTGGAAGAAAACGGTCGGTGATATAGCGATTCGACAGAGTGGCGGCCGCGACGATCGCTGAGTCCTTGATGCGCACGCCATGGTGGACTTCATAACGTTCTTTCAGGCCGCGAAGAATTGCGATGGTGTCTTCAACGGTGGGTTCGCCAACATAAATCTGCTGGAACCGGCGTTCGAGTGCGGCATCCTTCTCAATGTACTTCTTGTATTCGTTGAGCGTCGTGGCGCCAACGCAGCGCAACTCGCCGCGCGCCAATGCCGGCTTCAACATATTTGAAGCATCGATTGCGCCTTCTGCCGCGCCGGCGCCAACCAGCGTGTGCAGCTCGTCAATAAAAAGGATGATATGACCTTGCGCGTTCTCGATCTCTTTAAGAACGGCCTTCAAGCGATCTTCAAATTCACCGCGATACTTGGCACCGGCTAACATCGAGCCCAGATCGAGTCCCACCAGCCGTTTGTTTCTTAGCGTTTCGGGCACGTCGCCGGAAATGATTCGTTGCGCCAGCCCTTCGACGATGGCGGTCTTGCCAACGCCCGGTTCACCAATTAGCACAGGATTGTTTTTTGTGCGGCGAGATAACACCTGGATAGTGCGACGAATCTCGTCATCGCGGCCGATTACAGGATCAAGTTTTCCTTTGCGTGCGAGGTCGGTCAGGTCTTTCGCGTACTTGGACAGCGCCTGATAGTTGTCTTCAGCATTCTGCTCGGTGATCCTTGAACCCCCTCGCATCTGTTCAATCACTTTCGCCAGGTCTTCGCGTTTGACGCCATGCTGGCGCAACAACTTGCCGGCTTCACCATCCTTCTCATCAACAAGTGCCAGCAACAGATGCTCAGTCGAGATGAACTCGTCCTTCATCTCATCGGCAATCTTTTGCGCTGCCGTAAAAATTTGCGAGAGGCGCGGGCTGAAGTATTGCTGGCCGCCCTTAACCTGCGGAAAACGTCCGATAGCCGCCTGCACTTCTGTTAGAACAACGGTGACATTGACTGCGAGTTTGCCGAGAATCGGTCGCACAACGCCCTCGGGCTGTTCGAACATTGCGGCGAGCAGGTGCTCAGGTTCAACCTGCTGATTCTGCGTGCGTTCACTTAACTCGATCGCAGCCTGGATACCTTCCTGTGCGCGTAATGTGAATTTGTCTAATCTCATTTCTTACTGTCGCTTCTGCAGATAAGCGGGGCGTGTCTCGAAAAATCGAGCAGCCCCGCTTTCAAATTTGGTCCGGCGAAAATTTGATTAGCGAGATCCTACCGACTTCGCTTTCTCCGCACCGGGCGTTTCAGTCTTCGCTTCCATGGTCTTGCCTGATGCCGTGCTTCCGGTAACTTCGATACGCCTGGTTTTTGTTTCCTCACGCTTCGGTAAAGTTACGCGCAACACGCCGTTGCTGTATTCAGCCGTGGCGCCTTCGGCAGACACGTTTTGAGGCAGCGTAAATGAGCGCGTGAACGAGCCATACGAGCGCTCGACACGGTGATAGTTGTCGGTTTCGTCTTTCTTCTCGAACCGGCGTTCACCTCTCAGGGTGATCACATTGCTTTCGACCGTTAATTCGAACTCATCGCGGTTCATGCCCGGCAATTCCGCTTCAAGAACAATCTGGTCCTTGTTCTCATAAATATCGACGCTCGGGTTCCAGGCTCCTCGGCCTATGCCTTCCTCTCCGAAGCCGCGAGTTAAATTGGTCGAGAAAAGTCGATTTACCTCTTCTTGCAGTGTTCGCAAGTCACGGAACGGGTCGTAACGAACGATGCTCATCTATTTCTCCTCCTAAATTTCTCTGTTACTTCCGCTCAGCCGTTATCCTTCCTGTCTGAGCGTGGCGAAATAATAATATCTGAGTCCCTCACTGTCAAGGAGCTCTCCCGTCCCCTATTTAATTGGATATTCAGGGCAAGCCCGAAGGTACCGAAGAGAATGATGGAGCGGTTAGCGTACGCGACCGTTTGCCTAAGAGGCCTTTTGTTACGAGGGGTCCCGCTTATGTTTTGGACGTACTTCAGATGTTTCGTGAGAACCGACCCGTCGTTATCGCTCCTCGGTTCTGAAGCACTCAGCGCATGCTGAAGAAGCGTTTTATAGCGGAGAGCAGGCCGGCAGATTCGGCCTGACTTGTGAGCAGATCCGCTTGGGATTCAAGTCCCTGGCGGCGGTCGGCCATGATATGACTGAGGGATTCCACGAGGGCGGGGTTCGTTTCAAAGACGGCCTTCATAGCAGCGTGGCCAATCTCCAGCACTTCTGTCTCTTCCACGGCGATCACGTTCGCTGTCCTGGGCTC
>JANNON010000466.1:0-5977 GCA_031399105.1 Blastocatellia bacterium
CTACCTGTGGGCGATCACGAGAGATTCCCTGACCAGCCATAACCTGCCGAAGGGCGAGGTCATCGAGAAAAATGCACGCGAGGTTTACGAACTCCTGACGGCACGCAGCACAAATAAAAAAGGCGAGACCGCACCACAACGACTGGCGCGCATAAGTCAGGCCGAGGCGAAGCTTCCGGCTGCTGCATTGGAATTGAGCAAGACGATCCTCGCTCCTGTTGCCGCTCAGCTCGGCAAAAAGCGCCTTGTCATTGTCGCGGACGGAGCATTGCAGTATATCCCGTTTGCCATGCTTCCCGATCCGGCGGCTGGCAATAACCAACCGCTCGTCGTTGGTCACGAGATCGTGAGCCTCCCATCAGCTTCAACGCTTCTGTTCCAGCGAAAGGAACTCGACGGGCGGGTAGCAGCGCCAAAGATGCTGGCCGTGATCGCCGACCCGGTCTTCGATGGAACCGATGCCCGGTTCAAAACCAGCGCCCCGGACGACAAGGCTTTAAGTCAATCCGGAAAGCTCGCCGACATACGCGGCCTTGAACACATTGTTGACGAATCGGCGACGGCAGACAGGCTCATGATCCGCCGACTGCCCTTCACCCGGCAGGAGGCCGACGCGCTTCTTGCACTCACGCCAAAGGATTCGAGCTTTAAGGCGATCGACTTTCAGGCAAACCGGACGAATGTTCTTAATGGTGATCTTTCCCAATACAAGTACGTGCATTTCGCTACGCACGGCGTGATGGACGCCCAGCGGCCCGGACTGTCTTCGCTCGTGCTCTCGACGGTGGACGCCGCCGGAAAGCCGCAGAACGGATTCCTGCGTGCGAACGATATCTACAACTTGAAGCTGCCGGCCGAGCTCGTCGTCCTCAGCGCCTGCCAAACCGGGCTCGGCAAAGAGGTCAAAGGCGAAGGCCTGATCGGCCTGACCCGCGGCTTCATGTACGCCGGTGCCAAACGCGTCGTCGTCAGCCTCTGGAGCGTCAACGACAAAGCCACATCTGACCTGATGACAAAGTTCTACCGCGGAATGCTCAAAGACAACGAACGTCCCGCGGCTGCTCTCAGGGCGGCACAGATCGAGATGTGGAAACAGAAAAAGTGGCAGTCGCCGTATTATTGGGCCGCGTTTACAATGCAGGGCGAGTGGCGATAGACACAAATAACCCGATTCGTGTCGAAATCTCGTTTTTCAGAATAGGTGGTTAATATGCAATCAAAGTTCACACTATTGTTAGCGGCGTTCATCCTTTTGTCGGCTGCTTCCGCCCAAGCTCAAACAGCACCGGAGCAGCCCTTCGCTCTCGAATCGGAAAAGCCGGTCGAGCGTACGATCGCGGGTGGCGAATCGCATACCTACCAGATCAGCCTCGCGGCGGGGCAGTTCGTGCGTTTCCGTCTGGCCCAACGAGCGATCGATGAAGTGCTGACCCTGACGGCGCTGGATGGCAAACGACTGGTCGAGATGGACGTGACCGGCGTCGGTGGCGAAGAATCGCTTTCGTTAGAAATAGCAACGACAGGCAGCTATCGAGTGACCGTGCGAGGCAAAGGACGAGCGGAACTGCGCGGGTCATACGGTCTCGAGGCGACCATGCAAACCAGCCCCACCGCACAAGACCGAAAACGAGAGGCAGCTGAACGCCTGCTGGTCGAGGAAAATGAACTCCTTAAGCAGGGAGACAAAATGGCCCAGCAGCGGATTGAGAAGCTTGATCAGGCGTTGCTCCTGTTGCGTGAGCTGGGGGATAACTACTGGATCGCTATGACGATAAAGAAGATCGGCATCAACTATTACTATCTCAAGCAGTATGAGAAAGCGGCCGATCATTACGAACAAGCTTTATCGATCTTTCGCGAAGGAAAGAACCGGTCAGATGAAGGAGATGTGCTCTTCCGCTTGAGCTTTACCGCATATGGTTTGAACCGATTTGAGAAGGCGATCGAATACGCCGAACAGGCGGGCGCAATTGCTCGTGAGGTGAAGGATCGCAAGCGTGAAGCGGAGACGCTCAGTAATATTTCCAATTTTTACTACTCACTGGGCCAAACCGAGAAAAGTATCGCATACAGTCAGCAGGCGCTGGCCGGCACTCGCGAGATGAAGGATCGCGAAGGTGAAGCGACATTGCTCACCAACCTGGGCCTCATGAATAACGGGCTGGGCCGGAGCGAGAAAGCGATTGAATTCCTTGAGCATGCGCTGGCGATTACCCGTGAGCTGAAGGATCGCTTGACCGAAATGTACACGCTTAAATCCCTGGGAGATTCCCATTTCCAGCTGGACCGCAAGGAAAAAGCGATCGAATATTACGAACAGTCCCTGGTGGTCTCTCGCGAGTCAAAGGACCAAACCGTCGAGGCGGGTGCGGCCCGAAATGTCGAGGCGGGAGCGCTCCTCGCTCTCGGCCGAACCTACGCGGCGCTTAGTCGCGGCGAGAAAGCGATCTAATATTATGAGCAGGTGTTAGCGATCTCTCGTAAAGCGGGGATTCGCGTAGGAGAACTGTACGCGCTCAATTATCTGGGAGAGGTCTATGGAAGTCTAGGTCGTAACGAGAAAGCAATCGAATATCTTGAGCAGGCGCTGTCGGGTTTTCGTGAAGTGAGGAATCGCCACGCTGAGGCGGGGACGCTCGACGAACTGGGTGCTGCTTACCAAAGGATGGGCGGCTATGAGAAAGCGGTCGAGTATTACGAGCGAGCGCTGCCGATCTACCGTGAACTGAAGGTTCCGATAGGTGAAGCAGCTGTGCTCTCCCGTTTGGGCATTGTCTCGGGATATATGGGTCGCACTGAGAAAGCGATCGAATATCTTGAGGAGGCCCGGGCAATATATCGTGAGGTGAAGAACCGCTCTGGCGAAGGATACACGCTCGACAAACTCGGCCTTGTATATAGCAGGCTGAACCGCCCCGAGAAGGCGATCGAATACCATCAAGAGGCGCTCGCGATATCCCGCGCGGTAAAATTGCGGGAAATGGAGGCAAGCTCTCTGTACGGCTTGGCCTCTGCGGAACGTGCGCAAGGCAATCTCTCGGCGTCACGCACTCACATCGAGCAAAGCCTGACAATTGTCGAGTCTCTCCGGTCTAATGAAATTAGCAGCCTGGAACTGCGCGCTTCATTTCTCACCAGCTTCCAGAATTCTTACCAGCTTTACACCGACGTGCTCATGCGCCAACACCGGGCCGAGCCGACCAAAGGGTTTGATGCCCTCGCCGTTGAGACGAGCGAACGCCAGCGCGCCCGCAGCCTGCTCGACCTGCTGGCCGAAAGCCGCACCGACTTTCGGCAAGGAGTGGATGCCGAGCTGCTTGAACGCGAACGTCGCCTGGGCAAACAACTCAGTGACAAGGCTCAACGCCTGACGCAGGCCAACAAACCTGAAGAGTCTGCCGCCTTGAAGCAGGAGATCAGCCAGCTCGAAAACGACTACGAACGGGCGCAAGCCGCCATCCGGAAAGCCAGTCCGAAATATGCCGCCCTTACCCAGCCACAGCCGCTCAAGCTGAAAGAGATTCAAGCGCAACTTGATGCCGACACGCTGCTGCTCGAATACGCGCTCGGCGAGGATCGCAGCTACCTTTGGGCGATCACAAAAGATTCTCTGACGAGCTATGAACTGCCAAAGGAAGAGCAGATCAAGCAAAACGCCTTGCAGGTTTACGAAGTGCTGACGGCCCGCAACACTCGAAAAAGTGGTGAGACCGCTAACCAGCGAAAAACACGCATCACCGACGCCGAATCGAAACTTCCCGTCGCCGCCGAGGCCCTTAGCCGGATGCTGCTCGGCCCCGCCGCCGCTCAGCTTGGCGGCAAACGGCTTGTAATTGTTGCCGACGGGGCGTTGCAGTACATTCCGTTTGCCATGCTTCCCGATCCGGCAGCCGGCAATAATCAGCCGCTGATTGTCGGTCACGAAGTCGTCAGCCTGTCATCGGCCTCATCGCTCGCGGTCCAGCGTGCCGAACTCAACGGCAGACAGCTTGCACCGAAGATGCTGGCCGTGATCGCCGACCCGGTCTTTGATAGGACAGATGCACGTTTCAAAACGTCGGCACCTGAAGCCGCGGTTAACGCTCAAACTACCGCAGTGGCGGATACCCGCGGCCTCGAACATATTGCCGATATGGCCGATAACAAGTCTGGTAAATTGGTGATTCGTCGACTGCCGTTTACGCGGCAGGAAGCTGACGGCCTGATTGCACTCGCGCCAAAGTCGTCAAGCTTCAGGGCGATGGATTTCCAGGCCAGTCGCGCAAATGTTCTCAATGGCGATCTTGCCCAGTTCCGCTATGTCCATTTCGCCACCCACGGGTTGCTCGACACCGAACGGCCGGGACTATCGTCCCTGGTTCTTTCGACGGTTGACGCGGACGGCAAGCCGCAGAATGGCTTCCTGCGTGCCAACGATATTTACAACATGAAACTGCCTGCCGAACTCGTCGTGCTCAGCGCCTGCCAGACCGGACTCGGCAAAGAGGTAAAGGGCGAAGGCCTGATCGGCCTCACCCGCGGCTTCATGTACGCGGGTGCGCGCCGTGTCGTCGTCAGCCTCTGGAGCGTAAACGACAAAGCCACATCCGACCTGATGACAAAGTACTATCGCGGAATGCTAAAAGACAACGACCGCCCGGCCGCCGCCCTGAGAGCGGCCCAGATCGAGATGTGGAAGCAGAAAAAATGGCAGTCGCCATACTACTGGGCAGCTTTCACCATGCAAGGCGAGTGGCGATAGGCATACATGACCCCATTCGTGTCGAAATATCGTTTGAGTGGTTAGGAGGCTAAATGTCATTAAAAGCTGTTCTGTTCGCGACGCAATATCTCACGTTGTTCGTTCTTGGGCAGGCGCAAACAACGCCACAGCCTGTGGCCCTCGAACCGGGAAAGCCGGTCGAGCGCACGATCATGGGTGGCGAGGCGCATACCTATCAGATCACGCTCGCGGCGGGGCAGTTTATGCGCGTCGTGGCCGAGCAGAAAGGCATTGACTTGGCGCTCGTGTTCGCGGCCCCGGACGGTAAACAGGTGGGCGGGTCTGACCTCACCGCGGCCGGCGGGCTGGAGTCGATCTCTGCGGAGGCGGCGGCGAGCGGGGATTATCGGCTCACGGTACGTGCCTCCGGCTCAGCCACGCTCGCCGGGTCCTACCAGGTGCGGCTGGAAATGAAGGCGGCGGCCACGGCGGTGGACAGGCAGCGCATCGCCGCCGAAGCGTTGCTGCGCGAAGCCGAGGAGATGCGAAAGCAGGGCAGGAAGACGGCGGAGCAGACGATTGACAAGCTGCAACAGGCGCTCCCGATGTGGCGCGAACTGGGCGATCCGTACTGGGCCGCCTGGTCTCTTTTAAGCATCGGAAGTGCCCATTCCAGTCTCAACCGCTACGAGAAAGCGATTGAGTACTTCGAGCAGGCGCTGGCGATCTCCCGCGAAATGAAAGACCGGGCCGGTGAAGGCGGCTCGCTCAACAATCTGTGCGTTGCTTACAGCGACTTGGGCCGCTACGAGAAAGCGATTGAATGCTACGAGCAGGCGCTGGCGATCAAACGCGAGATGAAAGACCGGGTCGGTGAAGGCAGCTCGCTCAACAATCTGGGCGCTGCTTATTACAGATTGGGCCGCTACGAGAAAGCGATCGAGTACCACGAGCAGTCGCTGGCGATCAAACGCGAGGTGAAAGACCGGGCCGGTGAAGGCGGCTCGCTCAACAATCTGGGCGTTGCTTATGGCGACTTGGGCCGCTACGAGAAAGCGATTGAATACTACGAGCAGTCGCTGGCGATTCGTCGCGAGGTGAAAGACCGGGCCGGTGAGGGCCGCTCGCTGGGCAATCTGGGCATTGCTTATCGCACCTTGGGCCGTTATGAGAAAGCGATTGAGTACAAAGAGCAGTCGCTGGCGATCAAACGCGAGATGAAAGACCGGGCCGGTGAAGGCCACTCGCTCAACAATCTGGGCGTTGCTTATAGCG
>JANNON010000482.1:0-13345 GCA_031399105.1 Blastocatellia bacterium
GATGAACTTTTGAACGAGGTAGGCGTAGAAGACGATCACGCTCGCTAGAAATCCAAGCGCCCACATGACAACGGAAATGCCACCTTCAAAAATCGCTTGTCCGTCGAGCATCTCCCACCACGACTTCGAGGCGGTCGTTCCCTTATTCACCGCCAGCGTCTTTTGATACTGGTCGAAGACGCCCGCTGGATTGGCTTTCAAGGTGTTTTTCACCGTGCTGTCAACGACAGTGCCGACCTCCGTGCCCCATGTCGCCAGATAGGCGAGCACCGCCGCGAAAGCAAAGGTTCGCCCCACCGTCCGCAGGTAAGCACCGGGGCTGCGCTGGCCGGAGATGGTTGAGCTAATGATCCCCACGGCGAAAAGCACGAAGGCGATCGGCGTCAGCACGCGGTTCATCTCGGCGCACTGATTGAGGAAATTCGGGAAGAGTGTGTTGAATTCGTTCATCGAAGTAGTCTCGGTGGTTGCATCAGCGGCGGGCCGGGAAAGTCGGCGGAGTTGTTTCGAGCCGGAACACTTCGCCGTAGCGCCGGAAGCTCTGTTCCATTTCCGCCTGACGCTCTTCGCGACGAGCTTGTTCCTGGCGATCACGGTCGGCGCGATTCTCCGCGTCCTGCGTGGCAACTTGCGCGGCGGCGTGGTCGATCTCGCGGTCAACCGAGGCTAGTTCGCCGGTGTATCCTACAAGGACGCCGGTTAGCTTTTGCGTCTCCGCATCCGTCGTCGCGGCTTGGAGCTGTTGCGTCGTGGTCGCAATCTCGCCGCGCAAAGTTTCACGCCGCGTGAGCACGTCATCCGTGACGGCTTGGAAGTTCCGGGAACCTTGCTGGATCGCGCCGAACTTCCGATACAACTCCTCTGCACGCGGCAGTTCGATACCGCCGGGCGTGGTAAAAGTATCACCCAAGCTCTGGTAGAGTCCGTTTGCATTGTATTGCAGCGCCTCGACGCCGCTCGCCAACTGCTGCAACTCGCCAATAGTCTGGCCGACGCCGCTCTGCTGGAGGCTGGTGATGAGCTGATCCGCGCCAACGATGCTCAGCAACTGCTCCGGGTCGCCGAACGCCTTCACGTAAGCTTGGATCTGTTGCAACTGCTGGGTGAGCGCGTTGATCTGCTGCACCTGATTGTTGATCATCTCGACTGTCTTCGCGATGTCCTCGACGTGCATGATCTCGTCGAGCACGTCGGAGATGGGATTGGTGACGACGTATTGCGCGTGCGCGGCCGTCGTCAGGCCAACTGTGATGAGAAGTGCGGTAAGTGCTTTCATGGTTTTATTCCTGAATGCGCAGCGTGCGCGTGCTGGGTTTGAGGATGGCCCCGCCGACTTCCCGCTCGGGTAGCGGGATGTCGAAGAGGGTGGCTGGCTCTTCGGCGCCAGCGGCCGGCTGCCGCTGTTGCTCGATGAGCGTGTGGTATTGCTGCTTGGCGGAATCGCTTCGTCCTTTTTCATATCCGGCAGCGTAGGACTTCTCTGCAGCATGGGTGCTCCCGGCATGGAGCGACTCACTGAGGAGCAATCCGGCCCCTGCGCCCGCAGCCGTGGTGAGCGGATTGCGTTTGCCGAGCGTGCCGCCGAGCAAAGCCCCGCCAGCACCGCCGATGGTGTTTCCGACAAGGTGCGTCGGGCTAGTGCCCGCGCAGCCGGTGAATAGCGCAACGACAGTCGTCGCAGCGATGAGTGGTAGAATCTTCATGCCCGAGTTCTACGGGCGAATGGGGAGGGCGTTGCTCCAACCCGAGAGCCACTTCAAAATACCTCGTAGAACCGGCAGTCGCCGCCGCCGACCCGCCCCATCCGGCGGCTCGCATGGCACTCAATCAGAAAAGCGCGCAACTCTCGACTTTCCAGCATAGACATGAGACGATTGCCGCATGATGAACGACTTTCACGGTGAGCGAATGCAGGTCGCTCCCATCGCGTCAGAAAAGGTGACAATCGAGCGGAAGATTTTCTTCCTCGATTTGAAAGAGAATCAGCGCGGGCGCTTCTTGAAGATCACCGAGGACGTAGGCGGACGGCGCGACACGATCATGGTGCCGGCAGATGCGTTCAAAGACTTTTCAGAAGCGTTGGAACGCTTAATCGAATTCGAGGCCAAGTTGTAGTTGGCTCTCATCGCAGCCAGCAGTTAGCAACGTCCTTTTCGTTGCCTAAACCCCACAAGCGCACCTCCTGCAACCAACAATACAATCGCCGATGGCTCAGGAACAACCGCGATTCCATACTTGTCTCCTAGGAATGCTTCTACTTGCTGGCGTTCTGAAGCCGACAGCGCGCGGTCATAAACCAAAATTTCGGAAATGTTTCCGCTAAAGAAAGAAGATGAAATGTCCGCAGGCTTACCGATTTCCGTGGACAAATGGCCGGACGGATTTGCGTCAACGTTTGACTGCGTACTATTTTTCTTCCCATTTAGCCAGTGTGTAAGCGTATCGTCATCTCCCCAAACCGCGCTGAGTATCATTGGGCTGTCTGACCCAAGCCCCCCTGAAGCGATGGTTGAACCAGAGGCGCGGTGAGAATAGGCGAATGGATCACCCTTGCCTGACTTAGTGCCCCAAATCTCATCACTGGATGTTCCTGCGCCGCTGGAATATGCAGAGTTAAGCAGCGTCTGCGTACTAGCTGTATTCCGAAAGTATTGTGTAACAATAATCCAAGTAAACGTGGCTGTATCGAAGGTTGCGTTTCCTGCTATTTGAAGGAATTGCGTTGAACCATTGAAGTTCACAGTGGACTCACCATTTAATCCATTCACGATAAGGGTTGGTTCTGTGCCGCTCCCTCCAGCAGGAGTGGCGTTATTAGTTCCGCCCAAGGTCGATGCTTGATCTTCCCACAGGGTCACTTTACCACCGCTAGTCGTTACTCCAGTATCCGCTTGCAGGGAAAGCAACAAACCATTGGTCACAGGCACACTGTCAGCACAAGCCGTCGAAGAACAGAGACAGAGCAACATCACCATTAGCAAAGTGACCGTGTTCCGACAAAGGCGCACCCTCGATCTTAGTTTCATAACGTGCTCGCAGTGAGAAAGCCCATCGCGTTGCCTCCACCAACATCGTTGCGCCACTGGATATAAGCCTCGAACTGGTTCTTTGGGATCTCGGTGCTGAACTTTGCGTCCATTGCAGCTACCGCCGCCTTGAGATGTTCGACCGTTATTCGCCCATTATCACGGATTTTGGCGGTAAGGAGATCGTAGATGAAACTACGGAGGATCTCTGCGGCAATTTGCTTCTGTTTCGGCTCAAACTTGAGGCGTTCTGAAAGCTGATCAAGCGCTGTAGGGAGATATTCTTTCTCGTAAAATAACCCGACTCGCCGTTTGTAATCAGGATTGAGCCTGGCAAACTCGTTCGTTGGCTCCACCGGGCGCATATCCGCAGGGTATTTGATCGGTGCTTCTTCTGCGGCGTGAGCATCGTGCCATGCGACAGCGGTAAAGAGAAGCGAAGCCCATTTGAGACCGCCGAGGACGGCATTCTGCCGAAAAACACAATTAGAAAAATCAGTTCGCATATCGCGCTTTATTCTTGAGCCACCATTCACGCCACTTCTGAACGTCTTCCTCCTGATAAAAATCAGGCCTAGTTGAAGTGGGCGCGTCCGGTAAGCGCATCATTCCCAACGCGCGTGCCGCCAGCCAATCAACGGTTCCATCGGCAACGTCTTCCATGCCGGAGCGCAAAAGGGTTTTGTCGAACAGAAACGGAGCAGTTGCAGCAATTGCCTCCTTAGTCCCGAGAACTGACATCGTTTTGAAGGCGTGAATGACCTCGATATCGAGACCTTTCACGGCGGCACGAGCTTGGATCACTCTCTCCAGATACTGCGCCCCACCTTTAACCTTTTTCAGAGCTTCGCGCGCCTTTTCTGTCCTATCCGGATCGGAGGTATCACGAAGTGCAAACGCTTGCAACGCCGGCACTGCTACCGTCGCATCCAGCCCGGACGCCTCATCAATCGCAACGGCGTCGCCGTTACGCACTCGCTCAAGAATAGCCTTTATTCTTGCTTTATCTTGCGCGGCGTTCGCTCCATCGTCGGCAAGTAATAAACAAAAGGCGAATATCCACAAAAGTGACGCATAAAATGCTGTTTTCATATCGAACAACTAATTAGGGTTAACGACATCCCACTCACCTTTAATTAGCAGAATCGGCGCATTTGGCAATTCCGCAGCATACATAAGCTGCAACTTGTGATCGACGCCGAAAAGATAGCCGGGATTGGGTTTTCGGAAGCCGGGAGTCAGTGCGTCATCGGAGTGTTTCAGCCCCATGCAGTGACCTATCTCGTGAGCAGTAACGTAGGGTTTGTTTGTCGCAGCATCCTTCACATACGCTATGGTGTCCAAAGCCTTTCCCACTGCGTCGCCGAATAAAAAGTTCTTAACATAGTAAACATTAATAGCGTTTGCCACCTCGGCGGTATTGGCGATTGCAATCTCTTCGGGGCCACGAGCCATTATGCCGGTCATATTTAAGGCGTCGTTTCGATTTAGGTCGTAATTGATCGTGAAATCGCTGCGTGTAACGGTGAAGAAAGTGTTTGTTTGAACGCCAAACACTTGATTGAGGTATAACTGTAAAGCCGCGGCAGCAGGGGTGTTGGTAGGGACCAGGTTCGTCGCGTAAGCAGTGGTGTTGCAAATTCCGTCTGGACCCGTATTGATGTCCTCGCCGTCTATTTGATCGTCGCCGGCCGGCTGTTTAGTATCTCGGGCATTATTTGTCCCTTTTCCGACTCCAGCGCTGTTGGGCGCCCCCTTCCCATTTGGTATCTCTTGAACGTCGTCACCCGCCTTTGTCGACTGACAAACACCATCAGGACCGTTGAAAATGCCACCCGCCCCAACATAGTCATCTCCGCCAACGTTGCCCGAATCCAAAGAGCCGTTTGCCCCCCAGCTAATGCAGCGTTGATTTGGCAAACCCTGGCCTACAGGAAGCGTCTGGATGTCGTCGTTTGATTCGGTAATGGCGTGGATTACAACCGTCTTGTCTTGCCGTCTCTTAACGGCTACATTGAGAGCGCCAAGAGACGCTGTGCCGCCGTTGTTGGGGCGGGCCTCCACGCGAGAAGTATCCGCTACCGTCACACCCGTAAGAGTCAAGGTTTGTGTGGCGGACGCGGGTGTTGTCGGCGTAACTGTGGCAGCCGAAGCATTTGGCTGCATGGAGAAATTGATCTTAGAGAGAGCAGCGGCAGGATTCGTGGTGGCCTTAACATTGTTGGTACCGCTTACCGGCACCATTAACCAGTTAGGCCTTGTCAGCCTGTCAAAACCTGAGTTCGGGTATGATTCCTCATAAGTTACAGCGACGACGAAAAGCGGTATTGCATTACCAGAGTAGCCAAAGGCATCAACCTCCGTTTGACCGGGGTCAAGACCCGTGACTACTCCTAGGCTGTCAATATCGGCAGTCGCGCTATCACTGACGAAAAACTGCTCAATAATCTTCCGGTCTGTCTGTTCATTTTGGCTGCCGGAGTTTACTGTCCCGGTTGCGTCAAAATGTGCTGAACCTCCGATCGGAAGGATTACCTCATTGGTACCATTGGGGCCTGTGAGTGAACTGATAACAAAGTCCGTCCGTGGGCTGATAGAGGTCGAAAGGACTGTCTTTTGAGGAAGAATGTCACGAAAACCCGCGGAATCCAAGGTGAAACCGCCTGACGTTTGACCAGAGTGCAATACGAGCGTGCAAATGTTCCACACAGAGTCTCCGTTCCCGCTAATACCTCCCAAATGTTCATACTCCGAAATAGTTTTCGTCGCAGAGTGAACTTCTTGCTCATCGACGAAAACGCGAACTGTAGTCGATTGCGGGCTTCCTTTAGGCTCCCCTTCATCGTCTAGATCATTGTCGGTATAATAGTTCACGTAAACGCGGTACAGGCCTCCCGGAGCTGCTTCAAAAGTGATGTTTTCAACGCCTGGTGTGGGATCGGGAGGTTGCTTATCGGGGTCACTATACGTCACATCACGATCTAGTCTTCCGCCGTCTGATTCTGTGTTTCCGTAATAGACGTTGTTCACATACAGATCGTAATCCTGCTTGCCGCCGGCCCAGCGCAACTCCACCCGTAAGCGGGGAGCCTTTACATTCACACTGACCTGTATAGTCTGACTCCCCGATGCGCTTAATACCTCAATATCGTTTTTTCCTGGGAACAGTTTAATTTGTTTGCTGAATGCGCCGCCCGATACCGGAACTTCGTAGGAAATAGGAGCCGAAGGTGAGGCGTCCAACGGACTCAGACGCAGGGTTATGGTGTTCGACTCGTCCGAGACATTGCCTTGGATAGTTTGTTGCCGGGCTGTCTCAAGGTCTTGTTGACCAAACGCGATCACACGTACAAAGATGACGCTAGCAAAAATGATCAGGGCAAAGCGCATGTGGTTATCCTTTGACATCCGCCAGCAATCGTTGTTTACGAACAAGTTTTTTGTAGGTTGCGGATCGCTCAAACTCAAATTCTTGCACTAATCCCCACTCGCGCATTAGCGGGTGAAGAAGCTTCGCGATCTGTTTCGCGTTGTCTAATTGCTGCAAGTCCTCGGCACCACTGTAAGAAGTGAGGTAGATATTCTGCAAAATAGGTCGGTCGGCGGCGTTCCGTTGCGCTGCCAGTGTTGCAATTAGTTTTCTAACAGCCGCAATATGGGTAGGTTGCTGTCCCTTTTGGAATAGAGGTGGGGTTAGTAAGCGCCCAATTGCCAGACGCAACGCCATATCACCCTCACCGAGTCTCATTGCTGATTGAAAATCAGACATCGCAAGCAACGGGGAGGTCAGTCCGTTCACAGGTGCGGACTTGATCGCGCTAAGCACTTCTTCGGCAGTGGAAGCATCTTTGGCTCGTCCCATCGCAACCTTCGGTGATTCGCCGCTGGCGGAACTAAGATCACAACCAAAGCAAAAGCCAACAAGCCAAAATACCTTGAAGCGATAGCTTAATGTTTTCGTGGCGCACATATCATTTAGCTTGGATTACCATGCCGTTAGCGGGAGCAGTAATTGCGATTGATGGGTTCTGATTTGTTGGATCGCTGTTATCGGCGTCGTCATTATCACCCACACCGTCGCTATCGCTGTCTTGGCTTTCGCTTGGGTCGTCAGGAAATAAATCAACCCCATTCGCAACACCGTCGCCGTCGTCATCTGCATTGGAATCATAGCCAGTTGGCGGCGAAAAGGAAACAGTAACAGAATCTGTATTCTGTCGATTTAGAGAGTCAGTGACTGTTGCTGTGATAGTGTTATCTCCCTCTTGCAGAACTACCCACCCATAACGGTAAAGCCCGTCGAGGCTCGTCGCCTGCCCATCAAGTGTTACGCTATCGGTCAATGCTTCGACGCGCACCCTCACGCGCACATGCTCATAGGTAAACACTTGGGAATCTGCGGGGGATTCGATTGTAATATCTGATGGAAATGCGTCCACAATGATCGGAATAATCACTTCCGAAGTTCTTCCTTCAACCGTACGGGCATAGACGCTAATTTCCTGTGTTCCTTCGGCGAACGAGACCGTGCGCTCGAACTGGTTGCCGCTACCCGGTGCCAGAACAGAGTTAATCCGCACCTCGTCTAACGCACGATTCGCTGTGACTTGTGCCGTGACGGTTACTGTGGAGTTCGCGGTAGTGCTTCCGGATTGAGGCGACAAAATGCTGATTTGAGGGGCGGTTCCAGTGGCGGCCAGTAAAGGAAACGGATCGCTAGAATCGCTGATTCCATCATTGTCACTGTCACTATTCAGTGGGTCTAAGCCCATCTGAAGCTCTTCAAGACTACTAATGAAATCGCCGTCAAAATCCGATGTCAAAATATTGTTAGTAGGAAGATCGGTGTATTTCAATCGCACAAAGTATCTATCCGGCCCCGAAACGTCGAAGCCGTAACTGATAACTCCGTTTACACCGGCCTCTATTACGTCGGGGAAATAGGTCCAACTCATTAGATCCTCGGAATGTTGGAGAAAATAGCTGCGCCCTGAACGGCTCCACCATGAAAAGTCGTAGGTGTTGGAAGCACCTTGGCTTAGACGTGCGCCTTCATTGGGATCGCTTGATGTCTGAGCGAAGGTTGAACTCACAAAGGCCAGCACGCAAGCAAGTGCAAGGAACCCGCGGCTCATCGCTGTTCCCCCTGAGTTGTCGTCTGCGCAGGCACCGCGCTCTTTTTCCAATAATTGATAACCGTGTTCTTTGGAACGGGAGGATGCTCTTTTAGCCACCGCGCCCGTTCGGCGTTTGTGGTTTCACGTTTAACGTACTCCTCCATCAACCTTTGCTTGTTGGCGTCGTAGTAAACGTGCAGGGCGTCGAGCGCGGCCAAGTCTTCATCAGGTGGAGCTGAATGCCGCTCATCTTCGGTAATCACGTATTCGGAGCGTGTTCGACTGAATGTCTCGAGAGCCGGGATTTGTTTCCATGACTGCTTCGGCCAGCCGTTTTCTCGGGCGTATTGGTTGAACGCTGCCACTTGCTCTGACGTTTCGTTCCCGATCCCCATTAGTAGCATGTATTCGGTATCCTCAGTTTCAAACCACCCTAAACCGGCCAGAAAATTGAAATCGATATTGCTGAATACTTGAGATTCACGCTGATTTGGAAACCACCGAATTTCTGTCACCTTGCGGTCGTAAACCGTCGCTGAAAGAAAAAGGACTTCACTTTTCTTCCGCGGTTGCTGGAGGGCCTCCCACGCCGCGATTTGTTCCGCAGTTGGCGGGGGAGCCGGAGGAACTGGAGGGGGAGGCACGGGAAGAAGGGGGGGCGCGACGCGGTTGTAGCGGATGGAATGGTTGCCAAGATTGAGTTCCCACGCTTTAAGCACCTGGAAGTTGATTGGCGCGGGCTTCGCTTGAGACGCTTGCTCCGCGGCCCCGGCGTCCTGTGCTCTCGCGTGAGAGCAAGCGAGAAAACCGGCAGCAAGCGTCAATAAAAATTTGCGTCCGGGGCACATGCGGGCCGTCTTTAGCGGGTCTCGGCCACCGCGTCAAGGCAGAGTGATTGCGAATGTGCCCGTAGTGGCCCACATCCATCTTTGTCCCGGTTCTAGCGTCCCGTGCCAATGGTGGCACGAAAAGCGAAAACAAAAAAGCGGCCTATCCGCAATGTTCTCGGACCCGCTCTGCGGAAGGTCCGTGAGGCTCGCGGCTGGTCGCAAGGGGATGTCGCCGCCATGTTGCAGCGTCTCGGTTGGAGTGTGGATCGGACGCTCGTCACGAAGATCGAAGCACGCCGCCGCTGCCTCAGCGACTACGAATTGTTCCTCTTCCTTCGTATCCTGAAAATCTCGCTCGCTGAATTGCCCACTCCCAAGACGCAAGATCTCCTAGCACGGACTGCTGAGGATTTTGGCTGAGCTTCGTCTTCGTGCCCGTTCGGAAGTTCACGCCCGCGCGCGGCGGATGCACGGCGCGGAGAATTCCACTTGCCACACTGTCCGCCACCTCGCGCCCGCATCGTAAGCCATCTCCTCGACCGATCAGTTGGTGTGGGCCTGGAAAGTAGAAGAAGAGGGCGTTTTACGTGCTGCTCGTCGGCTGGGCTGGCCTGTGCCGTGCCGGCCTCGGGAACGACAAACGATCCGACAGCCGCGGCGAGGAACGGTTTCTGCGCTTCTCAAAGCAGTGCGATACCCTCGAATCCCTTTTCTATGCTGAGTCCACAATACTGGATTCTGCTCGCCTCAATGTTTGTGCCGATGGGCACACTCGTCGGGATTGTCTGGCTTGTGAACTGGCGGCGTTCGCTCGGAAAGGAGCGTCCGCCTGTTTCTGAGAAGCTCCTTCGTCCAGCAGGGGAAAGCCTTCGGAAGGAACTCGAAAGACTCGATGAACGGGTCAATGACACGCTGCTATGGCTCTTTCTGGGGCCAGCCCTCGTGACTACGGTTCTTCTTATCCAAACCCCAGCGCTCAAACTTTCCCAAAGGTACGCAACCTTTGGCCTCATGCTGATCGCCTCCGTAGTTGCATTCGCATTTCTAGCGAGGCGACTCGTTCGTTTGCTCAATGTTCGACGGGATTTCCGCTTGGGATTCGCGGGTGAGCGCGCAGTGGGGGAGGAGCTGAATCAACTGATGCTCGATGGGTGTCGCGTCTTCCATGATGTGCCGATGGAACCCTACGGGAACATTGATCACGTCGTGCTCGCGCCAACGGGCATTTACGCAATCGAAACGAAAGCGCGTCGCAAGCGCCCTGCGCCTGCCGGACAGCGCGACCATGAAGTCGTCTTCGACGGCAAACTCCTGAACTTCCCGCATTACTCCGACACCAAAGCGGTCGAGCAGGCGAAGCAGCAAGCCGACCGCCTGCGCATGTTTTTGAGCAAGGCTATCGGAGAGCCGGTGAAAGTGGGAGCGATCCTGACGTTTCCCGGTTGGCTGGTAAGCAGCCGCGTAAAGTCCGAAATCAAAGTCCTCAACCCGAAAGGCATCAGGTCAGCCGTCCGTGACAGCCGATTGCCGGTGTTGCCGAAGCAGATGCTCGACCGTATCGCGCATCAGCTCGATCAGCGCTGCCGGGACGTTGAGTTCTAGCCAGTGCGGAGACGATGCAGCGTCGCGACGGCCTCAGCAGCTCGCGGCCGTTTGTGCCGGGCGAAGCACCAATTCGCCTGCGCACACGACGAACTCTCCTCGGCGGAGACTCACTTCTGCGAGCATGGCGTCGGCGACCGCGCCGCGCAGATACTTTTCGACGGCATCGCGCAGCGGACGAGCGCCGAGGCGCGGATGGAATCCGCGTTGAATGAGAAATGAGACGACGGACTCGTCCGCAGCCAGGTCAAAACCTTGGTCGCGAAGAAGCGCGAGTTCGCGGGTGATGTGGAGGCGCGCGATGTCGAGTTGCACGTCGTAGCTCAAGCGACTGAAAACGATCTTTTCGGTGATGCGCGCGTAGAGTTCGGGGCGCAGCGAGCGTTGCGCTTTGGTCAGGACGTGACGTTCCATCGTCGTGAAGGATGAGTGTTGGAGGTTGAGGAGTTCGGCAGCGCCGAGGTTTGATGTGAAGACGATGTAGAATCCGCTGAGATCAAGTGGTTCGCCGTTGGCCATCGTCACGCGAGCGGCATCGAGGACTTGCAAGAAAACATCGAGGACGCGCGGATGCGCCTTTTCGATTTCGTCGAAAAGCAGTGTGCCGGACGAAGACTTCGCGACTGCCAGACCGAGCAAGCCGACTTCGCCAAGTTTGCCGCCAAGCAACAGGCCGAGGCTTTCTCGCGTCTGATACTCCGACATGTCGAAACGGAAGAGCTTTTCCTCGCCTGCGAGATAGCGGGTGAAGGCGATGGTGAGTTCTGTTTTTCCAACGCCGGTTGGGCCGAGGAAAAGGAAACTGCCGCGTGGACGAGCGTGCGGCGCGAGTCCGAGTTCGCCGCGATGCAGGACGGATGCGACTCGCGGGAGCACATGGTCTTGCCCGCGAATTTGCGCGGCGAGATGCGCTTCGAGGTGGCGGAGATGTTCGAGACGGTCGGGTGAAAGGGCGGATGGATTCATCCGCCGACGCTGACACCACACGGCTTGCGAAGTGGCTCTGGCGCTGGAGCAGCGTGTGTCTCGCGAGCCGGTAGAACAAGCGCCGTATGAAATCACTACTACTCAGCAATCAATTCGCACCCATCCTTGCTCAAGCCGCCGGCGGACTCGCCGAAGGCGCGAGCAAAGCGATGGGAATCGTCATGCTCATCGGCTTCATCTTCGGCACCATTTGTGTCGTCGGTGGAGGGTTCGCCATCCGTCGCGGCGACACCGATGCCGGCAAATTGTCCATCATCGGCGGACTCATCATCGCGGGTGCGCCAGTCATCGTGAAGGCGCTCTTCACCGCCTTCGGCCTCGACGGTTCCACGGTCGATGTGGGTGCCTTCCAATGAACGAACTGCGCTTCACGGAAACGAACAGCGCAGACGACTCCGCCGGAAAGACGTGGGGGCTGGAAGGCAGCCTCTTCTGGTTTCTGACCGGCGGAGTCTTCGCCGCGGTAATCCTGCTACTCGTGCTCTTCAGCATGCTGCATTGGACGTTCGCCGCGTCGCTCGGCGCGGCAGCGGTCCCGCTCGCGATCTCGCTGCTTTACGTCTTCGGCTTCCGGCAGGGAAAGCCTGCCGGTTACGACCGCGACCTTTTTGAACTCTGGCTTAGCGGCCCCGGATTCACGCCGGAACTGCCGGGCAAAACCACTCACCCACTCGACGACTCTACTTATGTTTGAACAAGCTCCCAACGGCCACTTCCTGCAAGACATGATCATCTTCGGCGGACTGCGCAAAGGCGGTCACGTCGCCAAAGGCTTCATCTTCGAGCCGCCCGATCTCAGCGCCGCGGCCCCCGCTCATCTGAACGAGTTTCAGGATCAAATCTCGCTGCTTCTGGCCACGCTCCACGAGCACCAACGCTTGCAGGTGCAGTGGTTCTGCGACTCAGATTACCGAGCGGAGTTGCTACGCTACCGCGACGAGACGGAGCGCGCGACGAACACCTGGACGCGTCGCTGCCGCAACGAGCGCTTCACGCGCTATTGGCAGGCGATGCTCGACCGAAAGCTGCGTCGGCAAAAGCTCGTGATCTACATCTCTCGGGCCATCGACGCGGAACCGACGCCGCTGCAATCCGCGGGCGCGCGGCAGGAATACTATGAGCTGCTGCTTGGACAACTCCGCTCGGAGTTTCGTCAGTTGCACGAGATGCTGCTCGGCATTTTCCCGCACGGCCGTATCACGCCGATGAAGGACGCCGATCACTTCCGGCACTACGCGACGTTTCTCAACCCGTCGTTCTCCGAGCGCTTCGATTACGACCCGCTGGAGTCGTTTGAGCCTGCGCTCTCGATCCACGAGAACTGCTGGCACGTGGAAACTGTCGGCCTCTCCGACACCGGCTTCGTTTTGGACGGCTACCACCACGGTCTGCTCGTGCTCAGCCGTTGGCCGAAGGTTTCGTTTCCCGGCATCATTCACCGTCTCACGAATCTACCGCTGCTCGACTACACCATCACCGTGAACGTCGATCCGCTCTCGGTCCGCCGCGAGATAGCGCGAGAGGAAAAAGCGCACGACCGTCTCGCTGGTGATTACGCCAGCGAGAAAAAGCTCTCACTCGTCACCGCGATGGAGAAGAAGCAGCGGAAGATTGCCGCGTTGATGCAAGGCCACACGCTTCCATTCAACGTGCATTTCGTGGTGCGCGCGTGGGATCGCACGAAGGACGGGTTGGCGGCGAAGCTCGGTGCGATCAAGAACGCGATCCACGGGATGAACGGCGCGCAGTATTTCGAGTGCGCGTTGCCGACCACTTCCAAACA
>JANNON010000536.1:0-10159 GCA_031399105.1 Blastocatellia bacterium
CCCGTCATAGCTGAGATATTCTATGCGTGCAGTTGTGCTCTTGCCGACGTCCAATCCCACAACGCGCGCGCCGATCAGTCCCGCGAGGTGGTGTGCGATAAATCCGTTGCCGCAACCAACATCAAGCAGGCGAGCCTGTGGCGGCAAAACCCGTGCAACTTCGAGGGCCATGTCATAAGCCCGACCTACATTTAAACGTCTTCGTTGTCGCCGCCAACGTCTCATGATTCCAGCAGCCACACGCATTCGATTTCTTCCCCTGATCTTCGAACTACAGAAGAGCAATGGCAACGCCGGTGCCATGGGTAGATCGACGAAAAACCGAGCAGAAGGAGAGCGCAATGGGTGGTTCGCGCCGGAATCACCAGACAGTTGATCACAGATGTTTTTGGCGCAATGACTTTGCGACAAACGATAGCTACCCGTGTTTGGGCGGAGCCCTTGGAGTGCGCCGAATTGTCGGCGCTTTTCGTCTTAGCGATTACACGTCTGGACGATTCGCCGAGAAATAGTCAGAATGCTGGAAAAAAACTTGCGAGGTTAATGCATGAATAGATTCCCGGTTGCAGTCATAGTTTTACTACTCGCCACTTTTGCTTTCGCTCAAAAAGGATCTCAAATGAAGTCCGCTGCTAGTATTCCTCCCGGCTATGCTCCGCTCGAAAAGAGCCAACCCATCATCGATAAGACCCAGACGTTAGTACTCTCGCCGAGCCTCGCGCACTTATCAGATGGAGAACGCAAAGCCGTAGCGAAGCTTATCGAAGTAGGGAAGATTTTCCAGCGCCTCTATGAACAACAGCGTCATCCGGAAGCGATCACCGCACACGACCAATTAATCCAGCTCGACAAGCGCACCGGGGCGACCGCGGCGACACAGAATCTGTTGCAGCTCTATCGTTTGAATCAAGGTCCGATTGCCACGACGCTGGACAACAAGCGCGAACCCTTCCTGCCAGTCGAAGGAACTCAGCCCGGAAAGAATGTTTATCCGTGGGGCGTGAAGAAAGAGGCGATTGAAGCGTATCTCGCTGAGCATCCGGAAGACCACGATTCGATAATGGATTTGAGAACGGTGGTGCGGCTCGCCACTCCCGCTCACCTGCAAAGCGATCTGGCGATGCTCAAGAAATATCCGGTGCTTAACACTCTCCATCCCAAACTCGAGCAGAGGCTCAAAGCAAGCGCGCTTCTTACCGGCAGAGGTGCTCGCAATCGCGTTCCGGATCGTTTCTACGCGGTCCCTTATGCGGTCGCGTATGCCGATGACTTGATCAAGGCTCACGAGTTGTTAAATGAAGCGGCCGCTGAAGTGCAGAAGGATGATGACGAGTTTGCGCGCTACTTGCGCAATCGCGCGCGCGACCTGCTCTCAAACGACTATGAATCAGGCGACGCCGCCTGGATCACTGGACGCTTCAAGAACCTGAACGCGCTGATTGGCTCGTATGAAACGTACGACGATGAGCTTTTTGGTGTGAAGACTTTTTTCGCGTTCACCGTTTTGAGCACGCGCCAGCAGGAAACCACCCCGCTGCGCGAGGCGCTGCGAGGGTTGCAGGCACTCGAAGACTCACTGCCATACGACAACCACAAAAAAATTAAAGAAGACATTCCCGTTGGTGTGTATGACGTGGTAGCAGACTTTGCCCAGTCGCGCGGTGCTAACACGGCGACCATCCTGCCTAATGAGAGTTACCTGGCGCGACGTTACGGCCGCACGATTCTTCTGCGCGCGAACATCATGCGCGAACCGACGATCTTTCAAGGAACTTCGGCAAATCTCACCGCGGCAATCGGCGCCGAACAGGCAAAGGAGTTGACACCCGAGGGCAATTTTTATCGCACGCTGTGGCATGAGATAGGCCACTATCTCGGCGTCGATCGCACCAGGGACAACCGAGATTTGGATGCGGCGCTACAGGAGAATGCGAGCGCGCTGGAAGAGATGAAGTCTGACCTCGTCGCACTGTTCGTGGCGAAGGCTTTGCACCAGCAGCGTTACTACACGGATGCACAACTGCGCAGCGTTTATGCCGGTGGGATTCTGCGTGTGTTGCAGAACAACAAACCGCGACGTGATCAGCCGTACAACACGATGCAGTTGATGCAGTGGAATTATTTTCTCGAGAATGGACTACTAACTTTCGAGAACGGAAAACTGCGAATTCATCACGACAAGTATCACGACGTGGTGGGAAAGATGCTGCGAAAGACTTTGGCAGTTCAGTATGCTGGCGATAAAGCAGCAGCGGATCAGTTCATCGATCAATATACTAAGTGGGATGAGAATCTACACGGGGTGATTGCGAAGAACATCCGCGATCAGCAGCGATATCGTTTCCGGATCTTCAAGTATGCAGCCCTGGGCGAAAGCGTGAAGCCTTAAGAGATTTAGCCGCAGATAAACGCAGATGACACGGATCAGAATCAAAGCATCGTAATTACTTCGCTAACGGTTTTGTCTTTTTCTGATCTGTGTCATCCGTGTCAATCTGCGGCTAAACTGCCTTTATTTCCTGAACGCACCGTTACCCAAAAAATTCTCGCGTAGATAAACCACGGTCTCATGCAGCGTCTCGCCGGCGTCCCTTGGTCGAAAGCCAAGTTCTCGCGCCGCCTTCGCGCAGTTCAAATACCAATAGTACTGGGCCATCTCGATTGCGCCGGGCTCCACCGGCGACGCCAGATTCCATTGCTTGAAGAACGAATCAACCAGCTTCGAGCCGGTCACCATAAACCGCGATGGCAACGCCAACTTTGGCGCAGAGATTTTGGTCAACCTTTCCAAACGACCAAAGAATCTTTCGAAGGTCCAGTTAGCTGCCCCCAGCAGATAACGCTCGCCATGCCGGCCTTTTTTCATCGCGACCCGAAAAGCTTTTGCCGCATCGCGGACGTCAACAAAACTGACACCTCCGCTCGGCACCGCACCAATCTTCTTAGCCATGAAATCGAGCACGACTTTAGTAGAACTGAGTCGCTCATCTCCCGGCCCGAGTAATAAACTCGGATTCATGATTACGAGGCGCAGTCCTTTGCCATTGAATCGTTCCAACGCCGCCATCTCCTGGTAAACCTTACTCGCGTAGTACGGCCAGCGCGTGATGATCTCGAGCGGTGGCGGATACAGTTCGTCGGGGGTGAGATCGCCATCGTTCGTCACGGCGATGGTGCCGCTGGTTGAGGCCATCACAATTGTTTTTACGCCAGCCGTTTTGGCTGCGTCACCGAGAATCCGCGTGCCTTCGACGTGCAGCGCATACATGTCGCGCGCATCCTCGGGCTCGCGCGAAACCTTGCCGGCAAGATGATAGATCTCCTTGATGCCTTCGACCGCACGCGCCATGTCTTCCGGATTGAGCACTGAACCTTCAAAGGTTTCTACTCCGAGGTCGACGAGCCAGTCGGGAATCGATGTAGCCATTACGCGAATATCTTTTTCACCGTTTTCAACGAGCTGGCGGACCAGGTGAGAACCAAGAAAACCAGTGCCGCCAGTGATCAGAGTGGCCGGACGCTGACGTTTCTCAATTGCGGCGCGCCTCTTGGTGCCCGTGCCGGGAGTCATTCGCGCTGTTCGTTTGGTTGGAGTTTTCATTAATTTCTAGGGGCGTCTCTCCGTGGGCGCCCCTCGTTTCGCCATTCAGAACTCTGTCACAAAAAGTGGGCGCCCACGGAGGGACGCCCCTACAAAGTCACATGACGAGCTCTGCCTCTCGCTGGGTTACGCTCGCGCGTCGTTCGGCCTTCCACTGCTTCCGAAGTTCCTTCGCGTCAAAACTATTCCGCGTGCCGTCGCGCAGATTCACAACTTCGTGTCTCACGAGCGCGGCAATCAATCGATACGCTTCTGCCCGCGGCAGACCCTTCGTCAGCGCTTCCAGTTCTTCAATGGACAGATAACGCCCGATGCGCGCGCCAATGTCGCGGCTCTTGATCACGCTGGATCCTTTTGGAAACGCGTCATAGGTGCCGATGAGAAACATTGGCAGTATTCCCACTCGAGAGGCCAGCGCGAGATATCCGACTATCGGCTTGAAGTCCGCCATCACTCCGGTCACCGATCGCGTCCCTTCGGGAAAGAGCACTGCATTGTAGCCGCGATCCAGAAACGATCTGGCGTGACGCAGCGATTGTCGCAACGAACCACTGCGTTCCATCGGCACGAGGTTGGTAAAGTTCTCCATCACAGCTCGCTTGTATTTGTTGTCGAAGAAGTAATCAGCGGCTGCGAGCGCAACCAGGTCTTTCCCGGCCTCGCCTAACGCCATCTTCGACAGACCCATATCCAGATGCGAGCAGTGATTTGCCGCCACGATAAAATTCGTGTGCGGCGGAATATTCGAACGGCCTTCGTAATGCGTGTTCAGAAACTGATCATAGAAAACCTTCTGCAACATGTCGGCGGCTTTGTTCCCGGCGACCCTTACGAACGAAGGCACATGTATCTCACCATCCTCCTTATCGTCATCGACCTTTCGAGTTGACGGTTCCGGGCGCGTCGCGCCTCCACGACGGTTTACCGTGCTCAGCAACTCCCGAACGTCCTGCACTTCGTTCAAACGTTCCGGGTTCGAAATTGAGCCCCCCGCATGTTCGATTGCCGTTGCCAACTCGACAAACATCAGACTGTCGAAACCGAAATCCGCGAGCCTTGAGTTGAGCGAGACTTCCCCGCGCGGCCGATTTGAAACTGAAGCTACGATACCGATCAGCCAGTTTGCGTCGGCATCGGCAGGCTCATGACCCGACACCGCTTGTCCCGACTTTTGCGTTTGTTCGAGCCGCTGCATGATTTCAAGGACTTCGCCGCGTTTCACCTTCCGAGTGGCCGTGCGCGGAAGTTCGAGTTCGGTAAAGTGCAGCACCTTTACACGTTTGTAGTAAGGCAGACCGGAAGACACTTCGCGGAAGTGCTCTTCGACTCTTCGACGCAGCTTGTCGCGAGAGAGCGTAATGTCGTACTCATCATCGGCGACCACCAAACACGCAACTTTCTCCGCGACTCCGTCAGGCAAGCCGACTACGCTGAGTTCTTTTATGTATGGCGAATCCGAGTAGGTGTCTTCCAGTTCATCTGGATAAACATTCTTACCATTGGTATCAACAATAATCTCTTTCGAACGGCCAACCAGATAGAGGTTGCCGTCGTCGTCTAGTCTGCCGAGATCGCCGGTGTGCAACCAGCGCTCAACCAGCGCGTCACGAGTCGCTTCCTCATTGGCGTAATAACCCAACATCACGTTGGGGCCACGCGCGATCACCTGTCCTACACCGCTCGCATCCGGATCCGCGATTCTGACTTCAACACCGGGCAAAGACTTGCCGACACTTCCCGTCAACATACGGTTCTCTGGACGGGTCACGGTTAATACCGGTGACGCTTCGGTCAATCCGTAGCCTTCGAGAATCGTGAAACCGAGTCCGCGAAAATCCCTCTGAATCTTTTCGCCCAGCGCTGAGCCGCCACTAATGAAGTACCGAATGCGGCCGCCGAGGCCTTCGTGAATCGGATAGAACAGAAATGGACCAAGGTTCAGCGGCGTCTTGTCACGGAGCCACGCGTTCGCCTCAATCAGCCTGTCAGCAGTCTTCCCAATCAATTCGCTACGTTCGTTGAGCCGATTCTTGATCCGGCGATGCAGCAATTCCCAGAGCGCAGGTACCCCGACCATTCCGGTAACGTGCCCATTCTTAATCGCGCGTGCCAAAGCATCACTCGTTAGTTCGGGAAGATAAGTTATCTGTGCACCACGACTGAGCGGAGTCAGAAAGCCGGTTGAGAATTCAAACGTGTGGTGCAGCGGCAAGACTGAGAGCACGCCATCGCGAGTCGTCATGTCGAACACCGACGAGAGCATCGACACCATGCTCGTGAAGTTGCGATGGGAAAGCATTACTGCCTTTGGTCGGCCAGTAGTGCCTGATGTGAAGATCAACGACGCCACGGTCTGCGCCTGGACTCGCTGGGGCAACAACGCGATCCGCTCGTCCTCGGTTGCTTCATCCCCTAGCGCAAAGACTTCTTCAAAAGTCCACACGCGAGCGGGAATTTGTAACTCCTCGAGGCGCTGTCGCAACGCGGGATGTTCCTGATCGAGTTTGCCGCTGATGATTATTCCCGCGGCGTCTCCCGCTCGCGCGAAGTTGAGAATCTCGTCCAGCGAACTCTCCGGATCGACAGGGATGCAACTGGCGCCGGTTTTGAGCACTCCGAAATACGTCATGCCCCACTCGGGTCCGTTGTGACTGAAGAGCATTACGCGGTCGCCATGCTTGATCCCCTGACTGGCGAGAAAACCTCCGGCGCGCGTGGCCAGTTCACGCAAATCAGCGTAGGTGTATTGCTCTTTATGATCATCGCGCTCAATGCGCATCGCAACCCGCGTCGCGTGACGTTTAGTTGAAGTCTCGAAGAGCTCGAGCAGATCGCGATACGTGTAGATCCGCTTTGGCTGCGCACGCATATCCTCTTCGAGCGTCGGAAACACCCATTTCTTCAAACCCGGTAGGTGGATGTTCAGCCAGTAGTCATACCAATCAAACTTCTCGGGAAACCAACTTAATAACGACTGCTCGTCCGGCGAAATGCGGGCAAAGAGCTCGCGAATATTGTCTGAGCGAAAGATGTAAGCGTTGTTGATCGTAAACGGTTTGAAGAGTTCAAACGCTTCGGTGGTTTCATGCGAAATCTCTTCGACTCGCTCGATGCTGGTCTTGACGCGATCGATAGCTTCGGTAATTCGTCCGCCACCCCAGCGAGGACGCGCGCGATCGAGTAACGACTGAGCTTTTTTGGCGGCGCTGTTGAGCATCGGCATCGAGGTCTTCTCAAAATGCGACATCGTTACCGGCCGCGGTTCCATGCGCGACGCAATCTCATTAAGCAGCTTGACCCCGGTCTCTTTCTCCTGGAAATGTGTGCGTTTATAGAGCCCAACCAGCCCGATAATGCGATCCATGTTGTTCGCATTTGAATCTCCGGTGGCCGCCTGGTAGACAAGTGCTGGTTCTTCGACACATGCCTGGGCCGAAACCGCGAGCATCACCGAAGCCACCTGATCGACGGGCGTGATGTCCAGAATCAACTTGTCATCGGCGGGAATCTTGATCTGGCCTTTGAGTACTAGAAAGATAATTGGCGCGGTGGTTGTGAATCCTTCGTTCCAACCGGGAAAGGGATAAGACAGAGCGGATTCGACGATGCTCGGCCGCACGATCGACTTGATCATGCCTTCTTCAGCAGCCACGAGTTGTTCACCAAGCGACTTGGTGTAAGTGTAGATATTCGGCCAGCCCCAGAACGCCGCGCGCTCGACACCTAGTTCAGTCAGTCTCGTTCGTGTCCAAACTTTCCGCTCGCGAGCTACTGCCAAACCGAGCGCGTCCGGATCGTCAACATCGCGTCCTTCCTCGTTCAGACGTTTACGAGCGAGGTCGCGAAACTTAGCGGCCATCATCGCATCACGCGCTTCTTCTTTGACGCGCTCGGCAAGCTTGGCGCAGTCTTTAATCTCCTGCTCGACGGAAAACTCGACCCCGGGTAATTCGGATTTTCTGGGGAAGTACCCGATGACCGGATCGCTCTCCCAAACTGGACCTGAGCGATTGCCCGCCACGAAGCAGGTTGATACGTGGACCAGCGCAGGCCGCTTCATGCGTCGGGCAAAAGCGATTACGTTTTGGGTGCCGACGACATTTGTCCGGAGACCGCTTTCCAGCGTTGGATTAAAAGTGACGTTGCCCGCGCTGTTGATCAGGATGTCGATGTCATCAGCAATGCTTTGCGCCTGCTCCTCGGAAAAACCGAGATTCGTCTCGGCGATGTCGCCACCGACAATAACTACCTTGTCGCGGATAAAGCCTTCGAGCGCCTTGCCATAAGTTTCACGCAGGGGATTGAAAGGCGGCGCAGTGATGACGTTATTCCAGAAGCGAGTTTCAGATTCTTCCTGTGAACGCGCGCGCACGGTGACGTAAACCTTCCCGATGTTTGGAAAGCGATGCAACAGCATGCTGAGCGTGACCTTACCCAGAAAGCCTGTGCTTCCGATCAGGAAAATCCTTCGATCCTGGTAAATCTCTGTTGGTGAAAACTTCATAGCTTGAACCGCGGCTCTGCCGCTTTCCTTGCGGTAAGCCTCTGGCTTACCGTGATGCCTCAAACTTGAAGAGGCTATGCCTTACCAAGGCAAGAATATATTTGGCTCATGAATGTCCGACATGCTTCAGCTTGTCGTCTGATTGGGAACTCTCATTGTTCGCCTTTACAAATTGAAGCTGGTGAACCTCGACGACAAGCTGAAGCATGTCGGACATTGAAGCCATATTCGGTTGGCGCCAACTATTCCATATCTGCGATTGCTATCACCGGCTGATGCAACATCGTGATCTGCGCGGAGTTGCCCTGGTAACTGCGCGCCATCGAAATCGCTTCCGTCAGATTGTCAGCGCGCTCCCAGCCCATGATCGCGGGCACGTGCGCGTTCTCGGCGCCCGCGGCGATGATGTGACCGGCGTGTTGGCGACCGCTTTCGCCCCAGTACCACATGAAAAACGGATGAGAACCATGGTATGCGTTGCCGCGGCGATACATTTCGATGTAGCTCGGATTGTTCGCAAACTCCTGTTCATACTTGTCGCGCAGGACATTCGCATCCCGAGTTTCCGGTAGCAGTCGATTGAAGAACTCGATATAGCTCGGATGAAAGTCGTGATCGAACTCGTCGGTGCACGGATGATGCAGAATCAACGTGCCGCCTTCTTTAAGCAGCGGCTTGCCGCGATACATGTTGAAGTGATAGCCCAGGGCCATCACTTGAACCAGCAGGGGATTCAGAATCGAGTTGATGCTGTAAGGCGACATGTCCGGGACCGGACAAATCAGAATATCTGCCTGGCCCTGAATCGGAATCACGTACTGATCCATGCTCTTCGCGATGATGCGGTCATGCACCGGATCGGTCTTGCCAGCGTGACAGGCGATCATCTCGTAACTGCTCTTCAGCGAGTTATACATTGCACGCTTCGCCGGACGCGGCATCTTGTTCATTGCGAAACGCATGCCCTCGTACTTCATCCGATCAAAAGCCGAGAAGTCGTCTTCGTTCTTCGTCAGAAAATTCATCTCCGGCCCGAAGATGTAATTATTTACCGTCGTTTCAATGTGAAAGACGTTGAGGTGTTCGTCTGCAATTCTCCCGACGCGACTGATCACGCGAGCCAGTTCGGACCCGGCCGGATCCATGTAGCTGTGAGATGCGCGAATCGTATTTGGATTGTGATGAGCGCGTAGCGACTCGTAATCACACAGCCCGACGCCGACAGACTTGTGTCCGCCGTTCATCGGCACAAAATTGAAGTTGAGATAGATCAGCAGATCACTTTCGGCCGCACGCCGGTTCATTCGCAAAGGCTCTTTGTGCTTTGTCTCGCCGATCAGGACCAGGTTGTTGGTGTCTTCCGCGTCGTGGTTGTAATAGCGATCTGGATAAAAATCGTCCCAGATTCTCTGGCCCACCATGCGTTTCATCTCCGCCGGCGTCATTTTGCGATGCAACGAGATCGCGATGATGATGTGAATGTCATCGACTCCGTGACCGTGCAGCATGTCCAGCAGAATCTCGAGCGCGGTCTGGCGGATGTCGGGCGTCTTCATCGGCGGAATCGGCATGCTGATGTCGTCCACCGCGATCGTCACCCTCATTCCCGGTTCCAACTGAGCAAACAGCGGATCGCAATCATGCGGGTGATTCAGCGCATAGCGAATTGCTGCCTCGCGATTTGCCAAACCCTTGATTGGCGGCTTGGGATAGATCACACGCGTGCCGACCGGAAGATCCTCGAGGATGAAGTCCATTCCCGAAGCAAGGATGCGCGGTGCACTGTCGCGATCGATGTAGACCACAGACTCGTCAGTTTTGCGTCTTAGTTGTAGCGCCATAGTTGATGAAGATCGACTTACTTCAAATTGAGTATCGGCCAGTCGTGATGCAGCGCCGTTTGCCTAAGTCTCATATCGGGATTGATCGCTGCCGGATGACCGACTATTGAAAGCATCGGCAGGTCGCTCATGCTATCGGTGTAAGCATACGAGTCGCTGAGACTGAGGCCTTCTCGTTCAGCGTAGACTCTGATCCAGGATGCCTTCGTCGCC
>JANNON010000548.1:0-4536 GCA_031399105.1 Blastocatellia bacterium
GATGAACGTCAGCAGCAGCGCCTTCCCGCGGTAATCGTGAATACTGATCTGTTTTCCGTCCTGATTCACTAGCCGAAAATCCGGAACCTCAGTACCCGGCTTACCGGTAGCCTGTGATCCACTCTCGCTTGCGGACGAATCGCTAGTTGCCTTGGTAATTACTATGTCCTGCAACCATGATCTCGGGCCATCCACAATCAAAGCAGCCGCGATCTGATCGCCCGGACCCAGCTTATCGAACGCCCATTCATCCTTAAGCACGAACGGCATCGTCATGGCGGGCATGTAATCCTTGATCTCCTCATGAGCTACTGTGATCTGCTGATTGGCCTTCTCAACGCTCACGACTTTGCCTCGGAGTTCGAGGCGCTTCTCGCTTCCGGAAAGTGCGAAGCGTGAATCACCTCCCGAGAGTCCACCGCAAGCGGCGGCGAACGACAGAACAAAGGCTAGACAGACACTCATTAAGAGACTGGTAATACGTTTATTTTTCATTTGGCGGGCTCTTGTTTCCGAAGTTGTGGATAAAGCTGTTGATAGGCTCGGAGATTGGTCATCACTTTAAACACATAATCTTTCGTCTGAGTAAAACCGATCTCCGGAACGTAACGCTCCGGCGCGTTCGAACGTGAACGAGCGATCCAGCGCGCGACGTTATCGGGACCACCATTATAGGCTGCGGCTACTGCTTCCGTTTGACTCGGAAATTGTTTGAAGAGAGTGCCGAGATACTGCGCGCCAAAGAGAATTGCGGTATCCGGACTATAGAGTTCATCCTGCAGAAAATTCACCTTATTAAGCTGTCGCGACACCTCATTCGCCGTCTCCGGAATGAACTGCATCATGCCACGCGCCGCGGCGACGGATTTCGCCTCGAACATAAAGCGCGATTCTTGTCGTGCGATGGCAAGCACCAGGCGTGGATCGATGTCGCGCGGTGGTGCATGGTTCATCAGCGACTCGCGATATGGAGCCGGGTAAAGCAACTCAGCGAATTCGCGCGGTGCGAGCTCGAGCACATAATCCACCGGCATCGGCCGCCAGAGTGTTTCGCCATAGCGGACTGCTGGATTCGCCAAACCACCGCGCAATGACAGCAGTGCGATTGTGTAGTTGATATGTGCGGGCGATGGGGGTGTGCCTGTTGGTGAAGTCGCTTCGGCCTGCAACAGTCGCTGCCTGCTGTTAGCAAACTCCGGTACGGCTTCATCATAGAGAGACAGAAAGAAGAGTTCGTCAGCGATGTGCGGCGTGGAAGATGAAGACTCGGTGAGAGGAGTTAATCGTCCGAGCGGAACCAGGTTCAGCACTGGGAATGAGTAAGCAGGCAGCGATCGATAAGCCTCCTTCAGAATTCCGAGTGCTTCAGCTCGCGACTCAGGCGAGGTCGAAAGTCGCAGAGCCGCCGAAGCAGCAATCCGCGCCTCATCAGGTTTACTGTTTGGTTGCCTCGCCGCGGCGAGTTGCGTTAGTTCGCGTGTCTTGATACTGCCCTGAGTCTTGGGATCCGCGGTCATAGCTTGCAGTCGTGCTGTGGCTAGTTGGCCGTAGTACTCGTTCCTGCCGTCAGGAATCGAGAGGTATAAGTCGATGGCCTCGGAAGATCTGCCAAGCTGTTCGAGTGCGAACGCTTGCAAGAAAGTAACTTCCGCGATCGTGGTGCCGCTTGGCACTCGCACGCCGCCCAGGTCAGAAACTCGTTTCAGCCGTTCAGTGTCGACAACCACTGCCGGCCAGTTTCCCTGCGCGAGGTTAATTCGCAACTGAGCAAACGAAGCAAGCGTAGCTCCCAACTGACCGGCGAACCTGGTGCGCGTTTGTTGAACCCAGTCGAGCGCTTCCTGGTGCCGACCAGCTTCGTGCAACGCGTCGATGATGTTGATGTAAGCGCGCTCGGGATTTGGCGCGTCAGGATAGCGACTGATGAACTGTTTATAAGCTGCGACAGCATCGTCAGTGCGTTTTAGACGGTTGTAAGCTCCCGCGGTAAAGCTCAGCGCATCACGAGCACTAGAGCTTTCTGAGAACTCCCGCAGTACTCTTTGAAAGTATTTCAGAGCTTCATCGTAGTTGCCTTGCAGGTAGTATCCGCGTCCAATCTGGTAGACAGCATTCGGAGTAGTGGGTTTGCTCGCGCCATTTTCCACCACCGCTTGATAGTGCTTTCGCGCTCCTTCAAAGTCACGATTGAAATGATAGACCGACGCACGGAGCAGGCGGTCTGCGTCCGATAGTTGGGCCAATGCTCCCGAGGTCGAATCCATGGCGTCGAGGGATCGCACCGCTTCGAGGGCGAAATCATCGGGTCGCGAGGCATCCGGCATCGCGAAGAGGAGTTTGCTAAAAAACGCCCGCGCCTCTGCAGGTTTACCCGAACGTTCTAGTGCCTGGGCCGAAAGATTAATCGCCTCGCGAGATACGGAAATGTTTGCTGAACTGATCAGCGAGCGAAGAGCAGCAATCGTGGCGCTGTAATCGTTGCTCTTCCATGCGCTTTCCCCCAGCCTGAGTATTGCGGCGTCGCGTTGCGCCGCAGGAGGACCGCTGGCAATGAATCGGCGCAGTTGCTCTCGTTCCAACACCAGATCTCCACTCGCACGGGCCAACTGCGCAAGATGCCATTGCGCATAGCCGGCCAATGGCGAATTGCGAGTAACCACTGCCTGATAATTCGTTTGCGAGGTCGCGACGTCGCCGCTTTGTTCGGACAATCTTCCGAGCAGATAGTCGTAATTGTTTATCGCGAAGAGACGTGCATCCGCCTGCTGCAAAGACCGCAGCTCCCGAATCGCCGTCGGCAAGTCGCGGACTTCGACCGCCGCACGGATCTGCTGATGACGCTGTTGGGGTAGCTGGGCTCTGATCGAGCAGGGAAGAACTGAAGCGAATAGAAATGTTAGGCTTAGTAATAGAAGTTTTGTTTTTCCTTGCACGTATGGAATTATGAGGTGACAGGAAACAAGTGACAAGTGGACGACGGATCCCCGGGGCATCAGCAGGTCTCAACAAGTCTCAGGTCTAGGATCTAGGATCTCAGATCTGAGATCTTAGATCTCAGATCTTGGTTATCTAGAATGAATTCGTCATGATACTTGAGACCCGAGACCTGAGACCTGAGACCCGAGACTTGAGACCTGAGACCTGAGACCTGAGACTTAATTTGAGAATGCATCTACAGAACCCAACCATTGAACATCCTCTGGCTTCGTCGCTGGATGGCACAAGAGTGGCTAACGAGATCAAGCAGGAGGTTGCCAAAGAGGTTCGCAGGCTAGAGGATCAGCATCAGATTCAGCCGGCGCTGGCGGCCGTACGAGTCGGTGACGATACTGCGTCTGAGGTCTACGTTAGAAACAAGATCCGCGCGAGTGAAGAAGTCGGAATTAGGTCCGAACATCATCATCTGCCGGTAACTACCAGCCAGGCGGAGATGCTTCGCGTAGTTACAACCTTGAATGAACGCGACGATATAGACGGCATCCTGGTCCAACTACCTTTACCCAATGGGATTGATGAAGCTGCCATAATCGAGGCCGTTGACCCCGCCAAGGACGTCGATGGTTTTCATCCTGAAAACGTCGGCAGGCTGGCGATGGGTCGACCGCGGTTTGTCCCTTGCACGCCAGCCGGCGTGATCGAGTTACTGACTCGCAACAGCATTGAGATAAGCGGAGCCAACGCATGCGTTGTCGGCCGCAGCCAGATTGTTGGTCGCCCGATGGCACAGCTTCTCTTACAAAAGGACGCAACGGTGACCATTTGCCATTCGCGCACAGTGGATTTGCCGGCAATCACACGCGAGGCAGATATTTTGGTCGTCGCAATTGGGCGCATTGGTTTTATTCGCGGTGAACACATCAAACCCGGCGCAACCGTTATCGACGTCGGAATGAACAAGGTTAGCGACGAAGAATCAGCACGCGAGTTGTTCGAGAGCGATCTTGCTCGGCGATTGGAGACGATCTCGAAACGAGGGTACACGTTGGTTGGAGATGTAAACCCTCGCGAGGCTAGCAGGGTCGCCGGACGCTTAACTCCCGTACCGGGAGGCGTCGGTCTGTTGACGGTTGCGATGTTGATGAGCAACACAGTTAGAGCCGCGAGATTGAGAAGGCTAGGCGAAACCACGTGTTGATGTATTAGTGCGCCAGCAACGCGGAGCCTTTGGAGTGCGCTGACTTGTCAGCGCTTTCGACTGCTGTCTGTGTAAAGGCTGCAGGCGCCGGAAATGCAATCAGTCGCTGAGGTCGTTTGTACCTTACAAATTAAAAAGCGCTGACAAGTCAGCGCACTCCAAAGGCTCCGCATTCCGGCATAGAGAATTCCATGCTTCGAGTTGGTTTGACAGGATCGATTGGTGTAGGGAAATCTTTCGTCACGAGTGTCCTGGGTGAACTCGGCTGCCACACCATGGACGCCGATGAGACTGCACGCGGGGTCGTTGCGCCGGGCCATCCCGGTCTCAAAGCCATAATCGACGCGTTCGGTCCGGATGTCTTAGCGGAGGACGGGACCCTCGACCGTCAGAATCTTGGC
>JANNON010000554.1:0-3236 GCA_031399105.1 Blastocatellia bacterium
AGGTTTCTCTGGGCAGGTTGTGATTCAGAGGTTTCTCTGGGCAGGTTGTGATTCAGAGGTTTCTCTGGGCAGGTTGTGATTCAGAGGTTTCTCTGGGCAGGTTGTGATTCAGAGGTTTTTCTGGGCAAATGCGAGACAGACAGGAAATGCCGTCCTGCTGGCGGCATGTTATGATCTGCGTCCATGCCCTCTGCCCTCAGCCTCGATACAACCGTCAACCAACTGCATCAGCACAAGATTGCGCGGCTGGGCCAAACCACTGCCCAAAAACTCGCTGTAGCGCTTGGCAGTCAAATAAAAAAACTGGCCGCCGACGTCACAGTTGAGGATCTGCTGCTGAATCTGCCCATGCGTTACGAGGACCGTTCGAACCTTACCCGGATTGCGGATCTTGAAGAAGGGCAGGAAGCGTCGCTTGAACTCCATACAAAACTCGCAGGCGGTTATCAGGTCAGGAATCGAAGGTCGTTTGGTCGAGCACAACTCTTTATCTTCGAAGTTAGCGCCACCGATGCGACGCGCAGCGGCAAACCTGTTGTCGTTTGGTGGTTTGTCTCTGGTCCGCATGCTCACGACATCGTCACTTACTACACCAAACGTTTCACTCGTGGCTCGCGCTTCATCACTTTTGGACGTTGGGAATGGGACACGCGACGCGCGACTTTTGCGCTCCGCTTGAACAAACCGGCAGATGAACTCGAGATGAGGCCGGGTCCGGGAACCACGGACGAGCACGAAGACGCGCTGGATGGAGAGAGTGATCCTGATCTCGCCGCAATTCACGCCGGACGATGCGTGCCCATCTATCGAAAACTTGGCGACCTGCAATCAAAACGCCTGCGAGAGATTAATCATGCCGTCCTCGCTCTGCTTCCCAACTCTGCGATTAGTGAGACGCTGCCGACTGATCAACTTCAGCGCCAGCATCTGATCGGCCGCGCGCAGGCTTTTCGCGAAGTCCATTTCCCACCTGACAAGGCGCGGCTCGCTGAGTTCGAGCAGTCGCGAAGTCCAGCCCACTTGCGACTAATCTTTGAAGACTTCTTCTGGCTGGCGTTTGGTTTGCTCCTGAAACGCGGTCTGCGCATTAAGGAGGCGAAGGGAGCGAAGATCAAGATCGATACCCACGTGAAAGACTCGATTGCTGCCGTGCTGCCTTTCAAACTGACGGCGGCGCAACGTCGAGTCGTGCGCGAGATCTTTGCAGATCTGAAATCAGATGCGCCGATGAATCGACTGCTGCAAGGTGATGTGGGCAGCGGTAAGACCATCGTTGCGCTCGTCGCCATGCTGGCCGCAATGGAGAATGAGTACCAAACAGCGCTGATGGTACCGACGGAAATTCTCGCCGAACAACACGCGCGAAACATAAAGCGATTGCTTGCCAGGACTCCTTACCGCGTCGAGTTGTTGACCGGCTCGTTGCGAGCGGCTGAAAAACGGAAGCTGCAATCCGACCTTGCTGCCGGAGAGATTGACGCCTGCATCGGCACGCACGCACTGATTCAGGAGTCGGTTGAGTTCAACCGGCTCGGACTGGTGGTGATAGACGAGCAGCATCGATTTGGAGTCATGCAGAGGGCTGAACTTCGCGCTCGCGGATTCAATCCCGATGTCCTGGTAATGACGGCCACGCCCATTCCGCGGTCGCTTGCAATGACGGTTTACGGCGACCTGGACGTTTCCGTCATCGACGAATTGCCTCCGGGACGGACTCCTATCGAGACCTTGGTATTCGCCGACAATCCGCAGGATCGGGGCGCTGTGAAGCAACTCATCAGTCGTGAGCTAAAAGCCGGGCGACAAGCGTATGTAGTCTATCCACTCGTTGAGGAATCCGAGAAGGTTGATCTCAAAGATGCCACGCGAAGATATGAATATCTGCGCGACAAGGTTTTCCCAAAGCACACCGTGGGACTGGTTCATGGCCGGATGAAGCCCATCGACAAAGAACACGTGATGAAGCGTTTCGTCTCCGGTGAGATCCAGATTCTGGTTTCGACGACCGTCATCGAAGTTGGTGTGGATGTCCCCAACGCCTCAGTGATGACGGTGGAACATGCCGAGCGTTTCGGACTTTCACAACTTCATCAATTACGCGGACGTGTCGGCCGCGGTGCGGAGAAGAGCTACTGCCTGCTGCTAACCAGTGATAAGAGAACGGCTGTGGCTGAGGAGCGACTGGGAATCATGGCTGAGACCAGTGATGGATTTGTTATTGCGGAGAAGGATTTAGAGATTCGCGGAGCGGGCGAGCTCTTGGGAACGAAGCAGTCAGGTGTGCCTGAGTTTCGCATCGGCAATCTCGTTCGCGATCAGCAGATCCTTGAACGCGCGCGCAAGGAAGCCGAGTATTACCTGAGCAAGGGCGAGAAGTCTGCGGACACAGCGAAAATGATCAGGAGCGTCCAGGATGACTCTCGGTTTGGGCTCGCGCGCATTGGCTGACACTTAAACGGCCGCGGATTAAGGCGGATGACGCAGATCAGAAACGAGATACGGCTCGATTTAGAAAGGTGCTAGTTCACTAATGCAAAGCTCTTTTCCTGCTCTTGTTTGATCCGTATGATCCGCGTTCATCCGCGGCTATTAACTCCAATATGAGAATCATCGCCGGGAAATATCGTGGACGAAATCTCAAGAGTCCGCCTTCGCTTGAAGTTCGACCCACCTCGGATCGTTTAAGAGAAACACTCTTCAACGTGCTCGCTCCGCGAATTGACGACACGCGTTTCCTCGATCTCTGCGCGGGCTCAGGAGCAATTGGCATAGAAGCACTCTCGCGCGGAGCCGCGCACGCAACGTTCGTCGATCGCTCGCGCAGGATGTGTGGTCTGATTGAAGCCAATCTCGATCTGGCGCGTGTTCCAGAGGATGAGACTGAGGTTATTCAAGCGGAAGCTACGGAGTTTTTGCGACTGGCAGCGACAGAGGCCGGCAAACGAAAGTTCAAAGTGACTGGCTCGTGGGACATCGTTTTCTTTGATCCGCCTTATGCGATGGATTATCTCGCTGTTTTGGATCTGTTTGCAGCTCACGCGCCCGAGCTGATTAGTGACAATGGATTGCTGGTGGTTGAGCATCATCACAAGAACAACTTGCCTGACGACATTGGGAAGTTGCACCGCACAAGAGTTTTGAAGCAGGGAGACTCGGCGCTTAGTTTCTACTCGGTGCAGTAACCGAATCGCCGAGTTATGCGCAGCCTTTGGAGTGCGCCGACTCGTCGGCGCTTT
>JANNON010000556.1:0-1681 GCA_031399105.1 Blastocatellia bacterium
CGTGGTACCAGGAAAGAGGGTCGTGGTTGAGGAAAAGAGTTCCGTGGATCCAGGAAGAATTCGCGGCGCAGCCGACGTGGCCTCATTGCCGAAAGACGACTGCAAGAAAACTGAGGAGTCCAAGCAGAGAAATTAACGCCCCAAGTATCGCCGCCAGCGAGTATTGAACGTGTCCATACTTGGCGCGCATTGTCTGCAGGTGCCTTCGATGACCAATTGTGGCAAGCAGCAAGGCAATCAGCCCGGTGCCGATCATGAACAACGCAAACGCTCTCGGCCCAAACAATCGCTCTCGCCCCGGTTGTTTCTCGTCCATGTACTGGAAGAATTTGTAGATTGTGAATCCAAATGAGATAAGCGAAGTCGCGGTCCGGATCCAGGCCAAAAGCGTTCGATCGTAAGCCAGTCGCGTTCGATCGAGGGCGAGTTCAGTTGCGGGTGGAAGTGGAGCGTCGGCCACGGTGGTGGACATTTCAATATCTCCTTTGAAACAGCTAACGACGCGCAATGCGATTTACTGGACCACGTATCAAAAGATATGGAACCACTGCCAGCACAAAAGCCACGATGATCGCCTCCAGCGGGTAGAACCAACGGAAGACTATATACTGATAGACAGCGTCGATGACGATCGCGATGAGGAACACTTTCCCAACAGCTTGCCAGCCCTCCTTCAGCAGATCGCGTCGCAGCGCGGGCTCAGTAAAGAGCGCCCAAAAATAGGCGGGTCGAGAGTCCCGCGCGTCTTTCAGCCCAGCCTTGACCGCGAAGATCGTCGCCATCAAGGGCTGTAGCAGCAAGCGGAACTTCATCGGACCAGTCACGCGCCCAACCAGGTCTTCAGTTAGGCGGGAAAAGACATCCTCAATCATCGTTTCGGATTCACCTCGTCATTGTTTATAGCTTTGCGGCGTTGGAGTGACTTAACCTTGCAGCGAAAATACAGCTCTTCCGAAGTTGGTGTTGCCAGACAAACTCGGTTGCCGGGTGTCTTCAGTTATTTCGGATTCCCGAACCGGCTCGAAGGCGACACAAAACCTTTCCCGTCCATTGCTCTCACGATGGCCAGACGAAGGTCCGAACACATTCGCGGTTTGGTCACGTAACCAATCGCCCCGACCTTCAGGGCCGCCGCGAGGTAGTCCGGATCCTCGTGCACCGATAAGAAAATCACCCTCGCCTTTAATCCGCTTTTACTCAACTGCTGTACGGCTTCGATCCCGCTCAGGATTGGCATTGAAATGTCTGAGACGATGACGTCGGGATTCATCCTTGTCGCAGCTTCGACGAGAGCGTGACCGTCACTGACCGCGCCGACCACGTCGTACTCGCACGAGAGCAACTCCACAACGCGGGCCAGCATTGCAGAGTGATCATCAGCTAATAGAATGCGTACCCGTGCCAAACGACCCTCTCATAAATCCCACGAACGTTCCTTCGAACGAAGCCGTCCACGCGCGACCTCATGGACGAACACGACAACTCAGCTGCCGCTGATTGCGCTGCGTGATATTAGGGAGCCCTTAAGCTGATCGATACTGGCAGAAATGACAGGTTGATTAGAAAGTGAGGAAACAGCAGACGGCAAACAGCAAACAGCAAACAGCCAGAGCCCATTGCGTAAGAAAAATTCTGACCATAATGCGGAGCCTTTGGAGTGCGTCCGACTTGTCGGCGCTTT
>JANNON010000657.1:0-4076 GCA_031399105.1 Blastocatellia bacterium
GTAATAGCCGCAGTCATATTCCTGAGACCACTCAGTAATGCTCAATCTAAAACAGAGGAGACAACTCAATCCAAGACCGATGAGTCAGTTCAGGCGCCTACCGAAAGAACAGTTTCAAGATCAGAGAGCGAAGAGACGGAGCCAAGCTACTTCTCAGATTTATCAAATTCGTGGACACGCGTCGCGGGGTATTATGCAAAAATTTTTCGTCGCTGAAGTGTTATCAACCGCGCTGTCCTACTTCTTCGGTGAGCGACGGCGGATTGGAGTACGATCGTTCAGCAAATCCTTGTGCCTTCTTTCAATAATGTACGCGAGGCCCTGATAAGTCATGCCCAACAGCGATGCGGCTTGGGTTAATCTTCCGCCTACTTTTGCCAATGCCTGTCGAATCAATTCGCGTTCAGTTTTCAAGGTCGCACTTGATATTTGGCAGAGGTTCCGTAGCGTCCTCCGACTGCATTTCAGCGCTTGGATTACCTCGTATCTTTTTCGAGACTGCAATCACTCTTTGCAATAGTTCCTGGCTTTGCGATGTTGCCAGCCATTCACTCGCGCGATCGTACGCCTGCTCTCGAACGTCAGGTGACAGCGCCTCAATTTCTTCGATCAAAGTGAGCGACGCGATGCCGGCTTTGTTTAATGCCCCAACTTGGTGCGCGGTATTAACAGCCCCTTGTAAGTGAATTGAGCTTGTTCACTTTTACCCAGACGAGCGAGAGCAATGCCATGAGTGATCAGCGCATCAGCCAGGAGGCATTGCTGGCCACTCTTTCCCAATACCTTGACAGCATGGCTGGCTACTGCCTCGGCCTCCTTAAGTCTTCCCTCAGCAATAAAGACCTGCGCCCGAGTATCATCTATTTCAGCGGCTTGGACTCTGTTCCGAATACTCACGGCTAGGCGTCGCGCCTCCTCAAGATATTTGTGCGCCTCTTGAAATCGAGATAACTGACGAAGAACGTTGCCAACGTTATTCTTTACATTGGCTCGAAAGACGGTGTTATGAGCGAGTCTGAAATGAGCATCAGCTTCTTGATATGCTCGCAGAGCTCGCTGAAGATAATCATTTCTGTTCTCGGGCCTGGCAAGCTTCCGAAGCACCATCGCAAACTGATTATGATAGGCCCCAATGATGGCGTGGTTATGGATCTTGTTAAATAGTGGAGCATTGTCAGAAAGGATCTTTGATGCATCTTCGTATCGCGAAGCTGCACACTCAACAATGGCTAGTCTGAGCAGCGCTCTGGCCCTCGTATTCCCTTCAGTGGTTAGTCTTTCAAGTGCTTCAGTGAGCATGGTCCTTGCTTCGTTCAGGGCGCCCTCACGAAAATAGCAACGAGCAATTTCGACACGTGCGGAGGTTACCTTCCTGACGTCACCGATCGACTCGTAGAATATCATTGCTTCAGTGATGAGATTCTTAGCGACCTCTTGCGCATCCTCAAGCTCTTCCTTACTACCGATCCAACTGGTCAAGATTCCGACACAGAGCAGCACTTCTGCGGCTACAGAGGCGTGGAGATCCTTCACCTCAGGGCGTTCGCCGATCCGCTTCCACAAGGGGTGCATTACCTTTCGGGCGGCATCGTAGTCGCCCCTGTCCCTCTTCTCTAATGCGGATTCACACATCTGGTGCGCTGCTTCATTCGTAATTTGCGAGGAGTGTAGCTTCGGCGAAGTTATCTTCATGATGGATAGGCTCTTGAACGTGAGTGTAAGGCAACTTGCAATTGGCGATTCGGATACTATTGCCTCGCTAAATGCCTTGTAAGTTTCTTAAGCTGTTTTAGTCTATTTGATGTAAGAATCCTTGCATCGTCAAATCAACAGGAGAGAGACATCCATGAAAGATTGCTGATGGCAACAGTTTTGACGCTTGTTCTTTCGGTTACCGCCCTGGCCGGCGACATACCGTGTGACGTTCGTTCGCCAGCGCCCAATGGAACTAAGGCAACTACGGCAACTACCAACGAGACCTCGCCAGGCGAAATACCATGTGATTTCGCGGAACAGCTATCAGAGGCAGGACTCTCTGGCTTGCTGGCCCTGCTCGGCCTAGTTATCTAGTTAGTGAGACTTGGTAAGTTACTTGATTAGGTAGCGATCTAGCGCACGAGCTTTGGGGCTATCGGTCCCGTAGTTATCAGGTCACGATTTCCAGATAGCTGCAATACCCACCGCTCAAAGCCACCCCACGGCAGCAGAGTAGTAGTGTGCCTATGCGAGATCCGGGGATGTTTGTGGCATCGTCCTTCACAATGTCAGCACATATCAGTGACACTGGGTCGCAGCAGAATACTTTCGCAATAAATCCTTCAATTCTTGTCACCGTGCAGTTGCTGACTCGCAACCAAATGAATTTTGGAGGCGCGCCATGAAGTAGGCTTCGCTGCTGAAAGTCGGAGTCCTTCGAAACGATGGCATAGCCTTCCGCCTTCGCGTAGTTCCAGATCGTCAGATCATCGGCGTCTCGTAAGCCGACTTCTCTAACGTGAATACTTTCGCCCTAGATGTCCGCCAATAACCGAGGAAGACGTGGCGAAAGGTTCTGATCAAAGAGCAGTTTCATGTTCTGGCAACGAAGCTAGTTTCCGCTCGCGGTCCGCAGCAAATGCCAAACACGCCTTAGTATCTTCAGCGGTGAGGTCAGGAAACTCTTCCAATATTTCTGCTTCGGTCATCCCGCTGGCGAGGTACTCCAAAACATCAGTTACCGTCATTCGCATGCCTCGGATAGTCGGCTTCCCGCTGCGCTTGCCCGGTTCAATTGTGATGATCTTGCTATAATCCATGCTCGAATGATAACAAACCGGACTTCTCTTGCAAGATAAACCAATCAGCCCGCTACTAGCATCAACGCTCGCAACCGAAGAACAAAAGCTTCTCGCCTGCGTCCATTGCGGGCTCTGCCTCGAAGCCTGTCCGACTTACGTAATTACCGGTGATGAGAACGATGGCCCGCGCGGTCGAATCTACTTGATGCGCGCCGTCGCTGAAGGCCGGCTACCAAATACTTCGACAACCTTTGAACGCCATATCGATCGCTGTCTCGGTTGTCGTGCGTGCGAACAGGTCTGTCCCGCAGGTGTCGAATACGGACAACTCCTCGAAGCAGGACGAGCAGAGTTGTTCAATAATAAACGCTCGGTCACGAGTGCAATCCTCGGTCTCTTGTTACGCCACGTCTGGCAGTATCCACGTCGTTTGAGCTTTGCATTCGCGTTGAGCCGGCTTATGCGGGACGTTGGCTTACCGAAATTGTTGCTCAAGACAAGGTTGCCGAGATTGATCTCGTCGCGCTTTGAATTCGCATTGGCACTACTCCAAAGTTCCCGTTCGGCTTTAAAGAACTCCTCGGCGCACAGCGCTAATGCTCGCCGCAGTAGCAACTCTGCGGCAGACGCGCCGGAAAGTTCGGGGCTGCTTTTTACGGGATGCGTCGGCGCAGGCCTCTTTGCGCGCGTGAATGACGCGACCACACGCGTGTTGCAAGCGAACGGGTTCGGTGTTCGAGTACCAAAGGATCAGGTTTGCTGCGGCGCGCTTCATGCGCACGCCGGTGATCTCGAAGGCGCCAAAAAACTCGCGCGGCGCAACATCGATGCATTCGACGCAACGACAGATTCTCCGATCGTCACCAACGCCGGTGGGTGCGGCGCCATGCTCGTTTCTTACAGTCACCTGCTGAGCGATGATGAAGGGTTCCGTGAGCGAGCGGAGAAGTTCAGCGCGCGCGTGCGTGACGTGGGTCAAATGTTCGCGGACTTCCAACCGCCCTCCGTCGCTACCAACGCCGAGCGCGTGGTCACCTACGACGCTTCCTGCCATTTGATGTATGGGCAACACGCTGCGGATTCATCGCTAAACATGCTGCGCTCTATCTCCGATTTGCCGTTCACTCCGTTGCGAGACTACGAGCGCTGCTGCGGTGGCGCGGGTATTTACAATTTGCTTGAACCGAGCATGTCTGGTGAGGTGCTGCGAGCGAAACTCGAGTGCGTAAAAGAGTCGGGAGCTGACACATTGGCCACAGGAAATCCGGGTTGCCAGATGCAGATCGGCGCGGGCCGCAA
>JANNON010000687.1:0-3846 GCA_031399105.1 Blastocatellia bacterium
GTTGCCAAGCCTTTACAAAGAGGTCTGGGGCGAAATTCATCAGGCTTGGCGAGGCCTCAATGCGAGCCTGGGCTTGGTCACGGAATCGGGCGACTTCGTCAATCCAGCCTGCGCGTGGATCCAATGCCGGCGAAAACTGAAGCTTCAAAAGGTGGAGCAGGATTTCACGAAAATATTCCTGCAATGCAATCTTTTGCTCGTTGCCCAGGCCTTCGATTTCTTCAATGAGGTGCGCAAAATCAAGCTCTGACGTTTTCCCGGCGCGCATCAACGAGGCTTGCTGCTCCGTCCAACGCAGGAAATCTTGGTCATAAATTTCTGGTTGCATGGAATGACCTTTCAAAATCGGTATTGATCAAGCGGCAGGCCTTCGGTATCGATGGTCTTGTTGTATTCCTCGATAAACTCTGCGTTCTGCGATAGCCAGTGACGCTCCCGCTCCTGTTTTACGCGTTCACGCAGAAAGTCGTCACAGGCTTGAGAAATGTCAATCCCAAAGGCTTTTGCGTCGGCCAGGACGTCAGCAGAAAGCGTGATGTTCGTCGTTTTCTTGAGAGGTGAGGTTGTCGTCGTTCGCATTAAACATCTCCAATGGTCCATACACGTGCGCCAACATAAACGACGTTGTCAAATATTTTCGGGTCAGTTTTGGCGGGCTTCCCATTGGCCGGTTCTTTGTCACCGTTGTGCCGCCCTCCATTCAACAAAATCATCCCAGCACCCAGCCCAACAAACCTCATCATCGTACTGAAACGATCTCCCCCGCCTGGGCATCTCGATTTTGGTTTCAGCAACCAAGAGCGCAAGCAAAGCACCATCTTTCCGGCGAACGGCTTCACGCAGCGTGAAATCATTCTGGACACCAGGCGTTCCACGAGCCGCAGATCGTATCTTGGCCAACCAATCGCGACCGGTGGATTCGTATTTAACCAGGTCTTCTGCGAGAGCCAGGGCGTCCGCCGCGCGCGTAGCAACATTCGGCAGGATCTCTTCGATCGTCGCGGACACCCGTTCGTCGTGTTCCTTCTTTTGCGCAACAGCTTTTCGTGTTACCGCAAACTCAGCGTCTTTCTGAATTTTCTCGAGCGAACTTCCGTAACTGGCAAGCAGGGTTGCCGCGGCCGCCAGGGCGTCCATGTCCCCCGCCATCGCATCGCGCATTTCAAAATGCAGTCGCTTGATCACATCAAGAATTTCTGTCGCAGCACCTGATGCCTTTTTCGTGTTGACACGTAATCGCTTGGCGTCGTCCGGTCGTGGCCAGGCGCCGTCGACATAGAATTTTCGGAGGGCCTCCATCCGAGTGCTCGATGCCGCAAGGGGTTTTCCTGCCGATCCTTTGGTCGCGCGTGACGAAACAGACTTCACACGGCTTCGTTCGAGTTTTGTTTCCGAGATACGAAGTTGCTCTTGGACGGCCAGAAGTTGCTTTTTGAGGTCAACAAGTTCGGACGGATCCGGTGCCTGTGCCGCCAATTCCAACGCGGCTTCAATCTTCGCTGTCTTGCGAGCTCGATATGCGGCTGCCCGGGCGGCCGGGGATTCGTGGATTCGTTTTCGGCCGCTTTTGGCTGCCTGGGTGCTGATCATGATATTTCGTTTCGTGACGTCATGAAATAGAGTATATTACGTGACATCACGATTCGTCAATGACGGGTGTCACAATACGACCGTAATTCAACACCAGGACATCAAGATGGCTTTAGGTGTCAGTAATATAGGGGTTGCAGTTTCTAACAGGTTTTTCTATACTAACAGGGTTTTTTAACACGCGAAGGCGGGAAAAATGGCAATTTTCGGATACGGACGGGTTTCGACGGGTCAGCAGACCACCGAAAACCAGCGACTCGAACTTGAGCGAGCCGGATTTGTGATCGAGCCGGAATTTTGGTTTGCCGATGAGGGTGTGAGCGGAAAAGTGTCAGCCAGTCAGCGGCCAGCATTCCTTAAATTGCTCGGGCAGATCCGGAAAGGCGAAACCATCGTCGTGTCCAAACTCGATCGTCTCGGACGTGACGCCATAGATGTTCTGCAAACCGTCCGGATGTTTGGAGAAAAAGGCGTCAAGGTCGTCGTGCTCCAGCTTGGCGGCACGGATCTCACGTCCGCCGCCGGCAAGCTACTGCTCATGATGTTGGTCGCCGTCGCTGAAATGGAACGCGACCTGCTGATTGAGCGCACACAAGCCGGCCTGGTCCGTGCGAAGGCCGAAGGCAAGATTCTCGGGCGCCCGACGAAAACTACACCTGGCCAGCGCGGCGCGATCCAGGTGAAACTTGATGCCGGTGAGTCCGTGTCTTCGGTGTCGCGTGAATTCGGTATCAGCCGGGCATCAGTGATTGGAATACGTCAAAAAGCACTGGCTGCTGGCCAACTGCAGGATTTCATGCAGTCTCAAATTGGGAAACCAAATCCTGGCGTCAATATTAAGACGCTGATCGACGAGGGGCGCGCATAGGCTTGCTTATTGTCCATAAATACGGTAGTTTGCCGTATACGGGTTTTTGCCGTACTTTAGGAGGTACACATGTCTGCTGTTGCTCGTTTTGATTTGAAAATGGATGTTGAAGAAAAAGCTGTTGTGGCCCGCGCGGCCGCTCTTGTGGGTACCACGATGGCAGCGTTCGTGCGAACGGCAGCAAAAGAAAAGGCTCAAGAACTGCTGGACAGGGAGTCCCGCATCACAATGTCCGCACAGGATTTTCAGGCATTCACGGCAGCATTGAATGGGGCGTTTTCACCCAATGCCGCTTTGCAAAACGCAATGAACCTCGCGCGAGACGTGAAGCGTGTTTGAAGAGCAGTTGCTCGACCCGTCCCGTCATGACCGTCAATCCTTCACTTCTGGCGTTGCTGAACTTGATGAGTACCTTCAGCGTTTTGCGGTTCAGCAAACCAAGAAGGGCATTACCGTCGTGCGTGTCCTGGTTGATACCAGCTCGCCAAAAGCAATACTGGGCTATTACAGCCTGAGTGCCGCTCAGGTCGACGTAGCCCAGCTCGATGAACGTTTGCAACAAAAACTACCCCGCTATCCTGTGCCTTGTTTTCGCCTTGGACGCCTGGCTGTGCATTCGGCCCATCAAGGCGGTGGTTTGGGGCGCCTGATCCTTGGGTGCGCTCTCGAACGATGCGTAGAGGCTCGTAAGCATGTCGCCGCTTACGCGCTGGTTGTAGATGCGAAGGGTGAAAAGGCTAAAACGTTCTATGAGCATTACGGATTCACGTCCTGTCGTGACAAGCCAAATACTTTGTATTTATCGCTTGGCGCGTGATCTCGAGTCAAAATAAACGACAAATCATGGAGCCACCAAAATGACCATGCCCAACGAACGATCCCGCGCAGTTCTCGGTGCCGGCGAAATATTACGGGAGCTGCTTGACCGGGAAAAACATCCTGAAACCACCGAGGAAACCCGGCGCCACATAATCTGGGCTCTACGCCACTATCCAGGGCGGAGCGAAATCAACGCGGTTTCGCGGGACAGCCCGGATTATTTTGAATACGTGGATGATGAGGAAGCCAGGAAACAAGGACTGATACCAGCAAAATCGTTTGCGAAGTCTTTGGCGGAAATTCCTGATGCCGGGCTGGATGAGGATTTCTCGCGCTGAACCGGAACCTAGAAAGGCAAAAAGCCCAACAGAGTCGAGCTTTTGCGGTTCCCTCGAAGGGGCAATCGGGCCTCTATGGGCGACCGGCAGATTATACGGCTTCGTTTGTGGAGAGGTATCCGCTCTTCACGCAATACGCCTTCATCTTGGAATAGGCCTCCAATACAATCGGCGTTGTGGCCAGCATGTACCTCGTGACTTCGGTTCGGCGCGCGGAACCGTGATCGGAGA
>JANNON010000699.1:0-11780 GCA_031399105.1 Blastocatellia bacterium
GGTATAAGAGCACTGCAGCCAGCACGAGTTTCTGCTCGGGGAAGTTCGCCGCAGCTAAGGCGAGCGCGATTCCCGGGTGACGAGATGCGGTTGCCAGGGCCAGCGAAGTGCGATTCTCCGGAGCTGGGCCACCCAGAAAATGTCCGATCGCTAAGCCGACCAGCACAAAGGCCGCGAGTGCGATGATGGTGCCATTACCAATGACCGTCCAGATAGCCGGCGCTGCTGCGAATAGGATGGCGACCATGCATGCCAGCAATCCTATACCCGAGATCTGTGCAATCGGCTTTGCCAGTCGTTCAGCGACGGCAGGCGCAACCTGGTGTACCGCGATCCCGAGACTAAGAGGAAGCAGAACCGTCATGAAGACAACTTTGGCAACCGACGCGAAGCTCATTTGCAAAGGCACGCCACGAATCAGCTCAACTATCTCCATCGCGAGTGGCACGAAGATGATCGCCAGCGAACCTACAGCGATGAGCAGCCCGGTAGCATAGGCGCTGGTGCCCCCCTCTTTTACGATTTTGTTTGGAAGCAAGGGAGGAATCGGGGAGACCGCTAGTGCGACCAGAGCAATCTTCACTGCCGGAGTGAGATCAAATAGGGAAATGACGACGACTGCGAACAGCGGCATAAGGACGTTCATGGCTAGAAGTGCGCGCACCAACTCGCCGGGTCTGCGAAATAGGTAAGTCGCGTCGTGCACACTAGCCCTTAGTCCAATCGCGAAGACGTTTAGCAAAACGCTCACCTGCAGCACAGTGACAATCAGTTTTTGTAGATTCATAACAAACTCAGAGTGCGACCTCAGGTTTAGTACTTGAGACCTGGGATAATTTTCGGCGAGTAAACCAAAGATTCAAGAGACACCAGGCCCCGAGACCGAGATGTAAAAGGATCGTGGGCCAAAGCACCGCACTGCGCAGTCCCAGACGAACGCCGGCGTACACGAGCACAAACGCGGCCGCAAAGTTATAAAACAAAATCGCCTCGACGACTCCCGTTGCCGGGCTGTCGCGCTCGCCGTTCCGCGCCTGCCAACAGGCAACGGCGATAGCAACGAGCGCCGCGCCTGCCATCCGCCCGGCTACCAAACCGCCGGGTGTATCGAGCGGCACCCCGAGCAGTATTGAAACCACTGCTGAAGGCATAACGAGTAAACCAAGGCCGACGACCGCCTCCAGTAGTGCCGTAACCATTAATAAAAGTTTCATGTCTTCACTTAGCCCTGGTCCGCCCGCTGCTCATCAATGTCCGACATGCTTCAGCTTGTCGTCTGGATTGGGAACTCTCAATGTGCGGCGTTACAAGTAATTTCGTTGCTTGAATATTTTGAAGCTCGACGACAAGCTGAAGCATGTCGGACATTTAGAAGCCAAGCACAGCCTATTGTCCTGTCTTTGCTTGTTGTCGCGTCCTTTGCGGCTCTGCCGCCGAGGCGCAGCCTCAACAAACTAGAGCGGCTAACGGAAAGCCAGAGGCTTTCCCCAAGGGATGCGGCTAAGCCGCGGATTCGAACGCGCTTTTTCCGATCATTTCTTTGGGAAGAGCGCGGTGACCACAATTCGCAGTCCACAGCCCTCTGGCCCGCCGGTCGGAGTCGTAACCCAACACTTCAAACCGCCGCCAAAGCTCATTGGCTGTTTACCAAACCTGACCAGCTTGGAAACCGTGGGATTGATTGGGATCGACCAACTGCCGCTGTTCCAGTCGTAGGTGGATTCTGTGTTGATGGCGTAAGTCCAGGTCCGTTTAGTTGTATATGACAGAATTGGCTGAACGAAGGTAGCGTTCACGTCAGCACGATTAGCTTTTCCCGCAACCGACCAGATGTGATTGGCGAGAACGCCGACGGTCCACCCGTTCTTTTGCTTCAGCGCTGCGACGGTCGGACCAACACCCCATTTCTGAGCGCCCAACGCCGCATCGGTGGCCGTTGGAAGAAGAAAGACTGGCCCAACGGCCCAAATCAATGGTTCCGTCTTGTTGGGAGAGAAGAAGAGGCTTTGCACGGTGTCACCCAACCCAGTCTGGCTGGTGTTTGGACCAGTAACGTTACCCTGATGGATGATCGGAAGAATTGTGCGCGAGATCAGGTTCCACTTCGGGCTCAATGCGATTGGAATAACTGGCTGGACGTTGAGAGTGTAGCGCCAACCCGATCCAGTCCCCATGCCAAAGTCGAAGTTGCTCTGCAGTGGAAGACTGATTAGTGAAGACACTGGATTATTGAGCTTCTTCGCCAGCTCCTGAGTGTCCGTGGCGCTGTCGGGTGGCGCTTGTGCTGGCGCCGGTAGTCCGCTGATATGAGCCGCGTGGGCAGAATTCGGTTTTGCTCTCAACTCAGAGCCGACAGAAGTCGAAGCGACCGGAGACAACTTGATGTTGGCCTTGTTGTCTCGTGAAATCTTCGGGCTCGTTCCAGTCACGCATAACGCGCCACTGATTTTCCACTCACACGGGTTCTCCCTCGCGTCGCGGTGCTGAGAGGCTACTTGCGCAAAACTGCTGCAAGCCAAAAGTGCTATCAACATGGCGGCGCCAGTTAGGTGTATCGACCTGCCCGGGTCCAGTGTTCTCATCTTTAATCCTTCCAGGTTGGTCCTTGATCGAGTTGGGACGTCGTGTGTAGGGACGCAACGTTACCAGAACGCGCGAGACTCCAGATTCCCCACCGCTCCAGCGGCATAATCATCCGCCCATTTGAGCAAAGCTACATCACTCATTCTTCAAAAGCCTTCATCCGATCAGGTTGTCTTGGTGAAGGCGATGTTGTCGATGAGCACGTTCTTTGGATTGGTCGGAACCAGATCCGGATTCTCGATTTCGAGCGTCGTAAATGAGAGCTTCTTCGCCCACACACGTCGCAGGAACTCTTTGAAGAACTCCACTGTCATCAGCTCACCGGGGCAGCGGCGATAGCCAAAGCCAAAGGGAGAGTAGCCTGCAGTATCTGCAACCGGGTGAGCCACACCATCGACCACCGGATAGTCGGCGCCGAACGGGGAGTTGGTTATCTTCACGTCACGGCCATCTTTGACCGCGAACTCTGATTTTGCGAATGGGCACTTTGCGAGCCCGGCGGCCTTCGCACGGGTTTGGCCGTCGTCGGAAGACAACGGCACGGATTTGTAACGGTCCGGATCAAACTCTGTCGGATTCTCCCAGTGGAGCGGACTCATGGCGGCGGGCCCGTGCGGCGTTACGACGCCATTGAAAGTGCTGTCATCGAGTTCACGTCGCACGTTCATTGGCACAGAGCCGCTGCCGTCGTTTGCATTGATCACGCGGAACAATTCCATCGAGAACCGGTCGAGTGGAGTGAACGCTCCGCCATCGGATGCATCGGGTTCCTTCAACGACATCACCTTTTCAAAAGCTGCACGGATTGGCGCGTTCTCATCTGTCGGCTGCAATCGCTTCGCGGTGTTGTAGATTACATTTCCCCACTGACTCAGTGCGACAAAGTTGTGAAAGCATTCAAAGATGAGATCAATCTGGCGGAAGTTTTCGCCCAGTTCGCCGTTCTCCAGCCAGTAATGGACCCAGGTCGTGTCCGGATTAGCCACTTTGCCGTCTTTGAACATCTGGACTCGTTCGTCAAGCCACGCCTTGAGAGCCGGGCGTGTTTCACGGCCTTTCATGTAGGCGTCGCGTACGTTAGGCAGCGTGGGGAAATTGAACCCGAGCACAATGTTAAAACTCCTGCTGAAATCCTTCACCGCTTGCGGGATCTCATCTCCCTTTGCACCGAGGTGAAGGTCCCAGTAGAGATCGTAGTAATTATCAAAGTAGTGCTTCATGAGCGGCGTGCCGGCATTGGCATCGGCGAGGAACCGATCATAAAAGGTATTGATCTTGCCCCGATACTTAGGGAACAGATCCGGCGTGACGGCCGATTGATAGATTCTCCTGCGCTCGTTGTTCGGCCCGCGATTCTCGTAGCCCTGGATAAAGACCGAGAGGCCCTGATTCTCGAAGTCGAGTTTGTAGTCGTCGTAAAGCATGCCCCACAAATTCTTAGAAACAGCCCCTTCTTTGGACATCTCGACACCGATCATGGGCAGCAGCGGTGCTTCGCCGAGGTACATGGCCATATTGAGAAACGGGACAACAGCTCCCGTAACATAGTCATGATCGAAATCGGGCGGCATAAGCGGCCCAAGGTTATCGTTTGGTTTCTTTTCTGACATCTTGGTCTCCTTTTATGAATGCTGCATTTCCGTAATCCGCGGGATGGCCAAGCCTACTGCGGATCAAAGTGCTCCATAACTGTCTGTTCTGACAGGTATGGGTAATCACCATTAATCAGTGCGTCCCTCGCCGACCAACTCCGCGGTCTCGAGCTGTAGGTTTCTACAGATCCGACGAGCTGCGATTCCAATTGCTTCGGTGAACGTAGGAAAGGCTAGTTCCAACGCTGCAATTTTGTTCACCGTCATCCCCGCTGCCATGCAGGTTGCTGCTACTTGGATCACCTCGGCGGAATATGATCCAAGTACATGCGCTCCCAGCAACTGCAGCGTTTTGCTATCGACGATGAGCTTGCACAACCCGTCAGTTCTCCCGTCCATGACCGCACGCGGCAGCGTGTCATAGTTCACTACCTCGACGATGCATTCGTGCTTCTCACGCGCCTGTGCCTCGGTAAGACCGACCGACCCGTATTCCGGATCGGTGAAACTACCCGTCGCGACGGCGCGCGGAATGTAAACTTGCTCGGGTCCCTTAACGGCATTGTGAGCGGCCACACCGCCTTGTTGGAGCGCGCTTTGAACAAACATGCTCACGCCATTCGCGTCGCCGGCAACAAAGATCTCCGGCACGTTCGTGCGGAGGTTTTCATCTACTTTTATGTAAGGTCCGCGAAGCTCGATACCCGCAGCTTCAAGATTTAATCCTGACAAGTTCGCGGGCCAGCCGACCATCAGGAATACCGCATCCGTCTCGAGCGAGGCCTGCTCTTCACCGCGTGTGTACAGAACTTTGAGATGACCGTTCACCGACTCGATCGCGTCGGAGCGTGTACCCGTAAGAACGTTCATCCCGCGCTTTTTGAAGGCCGCCTCCAGTCCGTGCGAAATATCCGCATCGCTCGGCGGAGTCAAACGGCCGTTGAACTCGATGATGTCGACCTGAGCTCCGAAGTCGATCAGGATCGAAGCGAGTTGACAGCCGGTGGCAGATCCTCCGACGACTGTTACCCGTGCCGGCAGCTCTTCCATCTCCCATAAATCGTGAAATGAAAGTGCGAGCTCGTTGCCCGGGATGGGTAGCTTGCGAGGACTACCGCCGACAGCCAGGATGATCCGGTCTGCTGTGAACTTGCGGCCGTCTGCAATCTCGAGCGTCTTCGCGTCGACAAAATGGGCCGGACCGATCTCGTCGACAACTTCAATGCCCTGTTCCTTGACCTTGGCCGTAACTTGTCTTACTTCATTAGCGTAAGCAGCTACTCGATTAGCGTTTTTGATAACTTCTTTGAAGTTCACGCTCGGAGCACTTCCTTCCAAGCCGAAGGTAGAAAACAATGAGGTGTCTGCTCGTAACCGTGCTGCCCGAGCGAGGGTGCGAACGGGCGCCGGACCTTCATTGAATGCCGTTCCCCCTAAACGTTTGCTTTCGATAAGCGTTACCTCCGCGCCGAGTTCGCGAGCTTGTAACGCCGCCTTAACCCCCGCTGGCCCACCTCCGACAACAATGATTTTCATAATGTTCTCTCCAATCAATTCACCTTTAAGCTGTCGGCCTTGCAGGGTACGGCGGATAACGAATCTCTCCGTCGACGGCCGTGCCGCGGTATAAGACGCCGCGGGCGTTGGTGTAGGCACGGAATCCCCATTCGCCGTGGTATTTCCCCATTCCGGAATCGCCTACACCGCCGAATGGCAGGCCGGGCATCAGTGGTTGGATCGTGCAATCGTTGACCGCGGCGTCGCCGGATTCGGTTGCATCGAGAATGCGGTCAGCGGTCTCGGTGTCCTCTGCGAACACATAAAGACCAAGAGGCTTCGGGCCGGCGTTCACATAATCGATAACTTCATCAATGCTGCTTACCTCCAGCACGGGTAGGACAGGGCCGAAGATCTCCTCCTGCATCACCGGTGAGTCGAGGGGAGTGTTCACAAGTATCGTCGGCGCGATGTACTTGTCGTTCATGTCATGCTGCCCTCCAGCATAAACATCGCCGCTGTCGAGCAACCCAACGAGGCGTTTGTGGTGACGTTCGTTTACGATCCGCGCATAGTCTGGGCTCTTGCTCGGGTCTTCCCCGTAGAATTGTGTAATGGAGTTCTTGAGAAGCGCGAGGAATTCTTCCTTAACGTCCTTGAAGACAAGGACGTGATCGACGCCCGTGCACGTCTGGCCTGCATTCATCCAACGGCCCTGCGCGATCCGCCGTGCCGAGACGGCGAGATTCGCCGAGGAATGGACGATCGCCGGGCACTTGCCGCCAAGTTCGAGCACAACTGGCGTTAGATGTTTTGCCGCTGCGGTCATGACGATCTTGCCGACAGTCGCACCGCCGGTGAAGAAAATGTGATCCCACTTCTGCTCCAGCAACGCAGTCGTCTCAGGAACAGCCCCAAGCACGACGGAGAATGCTTCCGGGTCCATATACTTCGGGATTAGTTTTGCCAGCACGTAGGCCGAGGCAGGTGCTAGTTCGGACGGCTTGATCACCGCGGCGTTTCCGGCAGCGATGGCCGCGATCAGCGGGGACAAGGTTAAAAGGAACGGATAATTCCAGGCGCCAATGATCAGACCGACACCCAGCGGATCAAATTTCACTCGCACCTGACTCTGCTGAACGATGGGAGGCGTGGGGATCTCGAGCGGTGTCATCCACGTGCGAAAGCTTGCTCGCGTGTGATCCGCTTCCTTTGCAATGCCGGCGACATCAACAAGGTCTGCCTCGATCCAGTTGCGCCTCAGATCGGTCCATAACGCGGCCCGCATTTCGTCCCCGTTCTCGGTGATCATCGTTGAGAGTGCTTTCAGTTGCTCGTCACGCCATTCCGGCGAACGAGTCTTGCCGGACATAAAGTAAGCGCGATGACGTGCGACCATGCTCCCGAAGTCAGGATTAGATATTTGTGCTGTTTGCATAACTAGCTCCGTCGTCGTTTGGTTTTTTTTGACCTTCTTAATTGCCCCGGAACCATCGACGCGTGGCTCCGGGGCGCGTTGTACCTACCGTTACTGGCAGAGATAGGCGCCGTCGACCGGATAGTAAGATCCGGTAATAAAGCTGGACTTGTCGCTGCTAAGGAAAATGACCAGTTCGGCAACTTCATCGGGTGTTCCGAGACGGCCGATCGGGTGTTTCGTAATACGCTCCTTGCTTTTAGCTTCATCATCCGCGTTCAAGAGCGGGGTAGCGATGTAAGCAGGCCCGACGGCATTGACACGTACGCCCCGTGCTGAGTACTCCACGGCTCCTACCTTCGTCAAACCGACCACACCATGCTTTGAAGCCACGTAGCCTGAGATATTCGGAGCACAGATCTGCGCGTGGATCGATGCCATGTTCACAACTGATCCTCCGCCTGATTCAAGCATGCGAGGTATCTGGTAATGCATTGCATAGAAGACGCCGGAAAGATTGATCCTGATGGTCCGCTCCCAGCCCTCAATGCTGGTCTCGGCAATCTCTTTGTATTCGCCGACGATGCCGGCGTTGTTACAAGCGGCGTGCAACGCGCCATACTTGTCCATCGTGGCCTTGACGAGAGCCTCGTTGTCCGCAGCGCTGCCTACGTCGGCGCGGACAAAGATTGAGTCAGTCTGGTACTGGTCGGTGATCATCTGAACGGTCTCGTTGCCGCCCTTTTCGCTGATGTCGGACACGACGACGTTCGCTCCCTCGCGGGCATACATGAGAGCGATGGCTCGTCCGATTCCTGAGCCGGCGCCGGTGACGATGGCTGTTTTGTTCTCTAAAAGCATTTATCTATCTCCTTAGGTTTTATTCATATGATGAGGTCAGTACCACCTCGCGGTAGCGGGTGGGGGATCGCCGATAAGTCAATCATCAATTAGGTTACCCATGTACTAACCGCCAGTGTCGTCGTGACCTCATCAGGCAATGGTTGAGTGATAGTCGATCCCCCACCCGCTACCGCGAGGTGGTACTGACTTCATAACTCACGTACAAAGATCAAACTGCATAACTGCCCGTTTCGCCGGCAGTTTTACTTTCCTCAAGCCGCTAACTAAAAAAGCAGAGAGGCGAGTCTGATCGCCACTGTGCTGTTCCGTTTGTGATCGCGTTCCTTCGTCGCCGTGTTTTCGTAGCGCACCGTGATTCGGAAACGCCCGACCACCCTGCTATAGGCCACCATGGGTCGGAAACCGTTTGCCCGATTGTCCTGCGCAACGTTATTGATGGATGTTTCGCCGCCGTAGTCGTAGTTTGTTCCGATTGAAGCCCAGGCTTTCTTTCCGATGTTATGACTGTAGTGGCCAGTGAGTGTCAGGATCGGCTTTTGCGAGAGCTTTTTGTTTCCCTGGAACTCGTTATTGTGCGTAAAGAATTTTCCCGCAGCGTACACTTCGATCCATGAGACGCCTCTATCCCGGGTGATATTCAGGTTGACTAGAGGTGAAAACGCCCAGCGATTTCCGCCCATGTTCACCGGCTTGTTGCGATCGTAGGAACCGATTGGAGCGTTGACCTTAAAGTGGATGCTCATGAGGTTCTGCGGAACAAAGGTGGCAATCTCCTTCTTCGTGACGGCGGGAAGTCCGAAGATGTTCATATGGAAGGCAAAGCTGGGATCGCTGAATCCTGTGGTTTCAAAGGAGCCATCTGCGGCCCTGACCCGTACGAAGGGCGTAGTCACGTCCACCCCAGCGTATTTCTTGTTCAGAGGAAACGAATACAGCAGGTAAGGCACCGTGACATGGCTGAACGTGAGGTCGTTTGCTATCGGGAGATCTGTGGAGGTTGCGCTCTGCGCTTTACCGACTGAGTATTCGATGAACCCCGCGAATTGTTTTACAGGCGTTTGGAGATATTCGCGCGCCATCTGGGCTTTGGCTGTCAGAGGAAAGATGACGACTACGGCCGCGGCCAGACACGCGAAGGCGCGTAACAACGCTGGTAATCTCACGAGCGAATCCCATATCGCTTTATGTCCTTGCATAGATGCTCCCCGAGTCATCTGATTACTCCCCCGTTTTCAATCTGAAGTCAGTACCACCTCGCGGTAGCGGGTAACTCCATTGCTGTCGAACTCTATTTCGTTCATAAGGCTCACTGGTCCAGGCAGTGTCTTCCGGGCAGTAGCGCCCTCGGTGCATAGCCCGACCCTGACGGGGGCCTTGATGTGTCACCGAGCCCTCGCTAACAATCGGACGACGCCCCGGACTATTACTCAATTCTCAGCTGGGAGCGCGGGCGTCCTCGCCTGCTGAGCAACGCCTCGAATCAACTAACCCAGAGTCTTTCAACTCGCATCTTCGAGGCATTCCACGATCGGCAGGCGAGGACGCCTGCGCTCCCAGCGAAACGGCCTTCGTGACCCTTACTACTCCACTGTCACTTCATTTTTGAAGATGCCGGTCCACTCGTATCCGTTCGGGTTCCAGTAGATCTTGCCGTCAAGTGGTTGGCTGCGGCCCAGACCGTCAATGGCCCGCGCCCAGATCTCATGGGTGCCAGGCGCCAGCGTCTTCTCGGTCTTCCACACGTACCAGGCATACGGACTTTCGGGAACTTCCAACTCCGCCGGCTTCCAGCTCTGACCCTTATCGACCGAAACCAACACCGATTCGATGGGGGCTTTGCCGTCGTTGTAAGCAACACCCATAACCGTGACAGGACCCGCTTTGAGTTTTGCTCCTGGTAACGGATCGAGGATGTAACTCATCAGCTTGATGTCCCAGGTCGGCCTGCTGTTCTCGAGCGTGAATTTAAAGTTTGATCCCGGCTCCATCCGTTCATAGGGCATGCGATATTCAGTTGCGTGATAGAAGTTTGGAGACTCGGCCGTTTCGAATCGCAGACGAGTGACCCACTTGATCTGCATGGTCCCGAACAATCCGGGCGTCACCAGCCGTACTGGTCCACCATGTATTCCGGGGATGGGCTCGCCGTTGAGTCTCAAGGCAATGATGCCTCTCTCCAGAACATCCGCCACCGGGACACTGTGTTCGAGATCCGGCTTCTCCGTTCCCATTGCACCGTCGTGGCCCTCGGCGGTGACGAACTTGACCTGGGGATCGACCTGAACGTTGTGCTTCGCGAGTATTGCTTTGATCGGGACTCCAGCGAACTTAACGTTGCCTACGCCACCCTGATTCCATGGCGTTCCCTTGATGCCGCCATATTCATTGCGACCATTACCCGAGCACTGCAGGATCATTTCGTATTCGACCTGTTCCATCTCGAGTAGATCGGTAGCTTTAATGATCAGTCGATAGGGAAAGATCAGGCCGCTGAACTCGATCTCCCAGCCGTCTAATGGCACGGGCTCCATCGTCATACCGATGTCGAGATCCTGGATGTTGCGGATGAACAGGATGCTTTTGTCTGTGATCCGATTCTTGTTGAGTAACGCCACCGGAGTCGACAACACGAGCGGTACTGCGTTCATGACCTCCAGCCGTGGATCGACTCCTGGTATCCAGTTTTCCTTTGCCTTCTTAGTCTGCTCGGCCAGTATCTGCTGTATCTTCGCGTCGCTCATTTTCTTCTCCTTGTATCTTCGCTAATCACTCGGGACCTGAGCCTCGGGGCAGTAGCCCGACCGTATGGGAGGGCTTGCATTACGTATGACAGAAGCCCTTACGGTCGGGCTACTGCCCCGCTTTGTCGTTGGCCCTCCCCAAACCGGCGGAGGGCCATCCGCAATGCTCGACTACTTCTTCAGCATGTCATCGAGCACCGACATTTCCGTCAATGCCAGCGTCATGTCGCCTTCGAAGTGCATTGCTCCGAGGAGTTTCAGAACGGGCAGCTTGTAGGATGGATCTTGTTCTGACTTGCCGAACCCGATCGACGCTCCCGAACCGCCGTTGAAAGTGCCCTTCATACGCCACGGGCCGCTGATAAGCCGCGCGACTGATGGCGGATTGCCGTGGTCCACGCCCGGGAACAGCTTGAGGCTTGCCGACGGCAGAGCAACATCCGGCTGCTCTTTGCCGGTCGGCGCGGGCAGCGGGAATGTCATGTTGTACGGATAGGAGAGAGTGACCGGTTTGTCGGCGGGTAGCGGCGTCGAAAACAACTTGCCGCCCACGTTCATACTGCCGGAAGCGAAGCGGATGCCACGCCTTTCAATTGAACACGTGTAATGGCTGCCGATGCGATCGATATTGATGTCAGCCATCTTCTTCGGCCAGCCGCCAATCTCACGGCCGGCGGCACACGCGGCGTCGTTGTCTACATAGATGAATGGGACGTAGATGTACAACTGTCCTTCGAAGAGACACGGGATGCCAGGAAAGAATTCGTTATACGGTCCAAAACTGGTGTCGGGGTAAACCGCCCAGACATGTTTGACTGCAGAAAATCCCGGCAGGTCAGGGATCGGTAGCGTGGTCACCTGCTCCGGCAACATGGCGGCAGCACTCTTTTCGTCGGTCAGATAATCGAAGATGACGATGTCGATGCCTTTCCAGTTCCACACGGGAGCGTTCTCATACAATGGACCATTCGCCGGCATCGAAAACGGATGATTCGCGAGCGTGATCTGCCCTTTGACGGGAGTCGCGACCTCGGGAGCACCGGGCAACTTGTTATACGGGTCCGCGATCGCCGTGATCTCCTTCTC
>JANNON010000939.1:0-27275 GCA_031399105.1 Blastocatellia bacterium
GAGCCGTTCGACCGAGTCGATCGCGCGCCACGTGCAAGCCATGCTGGCGCTGCAAAAGAAAGGGTCCGTGACGTTTGACTACGGCAACAATATTCGCGCCGTGGCTCACGAGGCTGGCGTGGCCGATGCTTTCGATTTTCCCGGCTTCGTGCCAGCCTACATTCGCCCGCTCTTTTGCGAAGGCAAAGGGCCGTTTCGTTGGGTAGCTTTGTCGGGTGAAGCGGATGACATTCGTAAGACAGACGATCTCGCCCTCGAACTGTTCCCTGAAGACAAGACGCTGAATCGCTGGTTGCGACTTGCTCGCGACCGTGTGCCTTTCCAGGGACTGCCCGCACGAATCTGTTGGTTGGGATATGGCGAGCGAGCCGAGATGGGAGACGCGATCAATCACCTGGTTAAGCGCGGTGAGTTGCACGCGCCCATCGCCATCGGTCGCGATCATCTCGATACAGGCTCAGTAGCCTCGCCTTTTCGCGAGACAGAGGCAATGAAGGATGGCTCTGACGCAATTGCCGATTGGCCGATTCTTAATGCGCTCTTGAATACGGCTAGCGGCGCCAGCTGGGTCTCTTTTCATCACGGCGGCGGCGTAGGCATCGGCTATTCGTTGCACGCGGGACAGGTGTCGGTAGCAGATGGAACTGATGACGCCGCCAAACGGCTCAATCGAGTGCTGACTAACGATCCCGGACTTGGCGTCGCGCGACACGTCGATGCTGGTTACGAGGAAGCTGAATCGACAGCGCGTGAGAAAGCGATCAACATCCCGATGTTGCAATGAGAACAACCATCGTCAGCGACAGACTTTCAGCGCCCTGGATTGTTATCCGCAGGACCTCTCGACGACGGGCAAGCCTCGCTCTGGCGGCCCTGGTTCTTATCAGCAGTTCCCCCGTTCTGCGCGCATCCGCTGCCTCGCCCAGCGATCCCGTTCGCGTTGTCAATGAGGAACTGAAGAGCAAGTTAGTTAAGACCACGCTGCCTTACAATGTGATCCTGCCGCGCGATTACCTCTCGACCCAAGCCAGGAATAGACGCTACCCGGTGATCTACCTCTTGCACGGACTTACCGGTCACTTTTCGAACTGGGTCGAGCGCACCAAGGTCTCAGAGTACTCCAGACTTTCCGATGTGCTGATCGTGATGCCGGAAGGCAACAATGGCTGGTACACCGACAGCGCTACGGTTCCGGACCATAAGTACGAGTCTTACGTCATCGAGGAGTTGATTCCTGAAGTTGATCGAAAGTTTCGCACGATTGAGTCGCGTGAAGGACGAGCTATTGCCGGACTATCGATGGGTGGTTACGGAGCACTGAAGTTTGGTGTGAAACATCCGAACAAGTTTATTTTCGCCGGTTCAATGAGTGGCGCGTTAGATGCGGCTGGTTGGACGGAAGCAGAGTTGAAAGGCCTAACCTGGATCTGGGAAACACTGGTGCCTGTTTTTGGGCCATCAGGTGGTCCTACGCGCGAAGCGAATGATCTGATGAAACTCTATCCACGGCTTTCTGCGGAGCAAATCACAGCGTTGCCTTACATCTATCTCGACTGCGGAACGGAAGATCCGCTACTGAATTCAAATCGCAAGTTCGCCGAAATGTTGTTGGAACGAAAAATTCCTCATCAGGTACGTCTGCTTCCGGGTAAACACAATTGGCAGTATTGGGATCAACAGGTAAGTGAAATCATTCGACTTGCCGCTACTCGGATGGCTGCGGCAAAAGAGGGGGCCGCACAGTCGAAATCAAACTAGTCAGGACCGACCTATTGCTTAACTTTGCCATTCAAACTGCTCGGGATGCGGGCGCTGTCCTTCTCGATCGTCTCGGGCGCGCCTTGCAAGTCTCGAACAAAGGCGACATCGACCTGGTCACAGAAGCAGATCTCGCTTCTGAGAAACTGATCATTGAACGAATCAAGTCCTACTATCCGCGTCATGCGATTCTTGCCGAAGAGTCGGGCTCAACGGAGGGGTTAACAACCGCTGATGGCGAAAGTGAGTGGCGTTGGATCATCGATCCGCTGGATGGCACTACGAATTACGCACACGGCTATCCTTGTTTCTGTGTCTCGATTGGTCTCGAACGAGCCGGCAAGATCGAGATTGGTGTCATTTATGATCCGGCCAGGGATGAATTATTTGCAGCCGAGCGCGGACAAGGCGCGACGATGAACGATCGCCGAATACGCGTATCGGACGTTGAGGATCTCAACGCCGCGATGCTTTGCACAGGGTTTCCTTATAACGTGCGTGAGCGGCCAAACTTCGCTCGCGACTTTGCCAACTTCACAATGAATGCTCAAGCCGTAAGACGTGATGGCTCAGCAGCGATTGATCTGGCCTACGTAGCGTGTGGACGTTTTGATGGTTTTTGGGAAGACGGACTAAATCCCTGGGATGTGGCTGCGGGAATTTTGCTAATCGAAGAAGCTGGTGGCCGCGTTACGGATTATTCCGGTGCACCGCTGGATATCTACACGGCGAAAGTGTTGGCTAGCAATGGCCTGATTCATGACGCAATGATGCGTGTGCTGCATTCGTGATCTTGGTTGGAGAAAGAATTGGCCGCGGATTTACGCGGATGACACGGATCAGAAAAGTGGACTAGTTTATTCTTCTTAGATCCGCGTTATCCGGCGTAAATCCGCGGCCAATTCTTTCTTCAATGGGTCAGCCAAATATCGGGCCAGATACTACAACGCGGATTTAATAATCCTCGCCAGCTCATCGCCTTCACGACGCGCGCATTCACGAGTTTCCTCACCTTCACGCTGCTTCACTTCATGGACTGGATGAAAAATAATCTCGACGTTGCCCGTGCGAGGAATTCGACGACCAGCGGGCCAGATGCGATTGCCGCCGCGAATCGTAACGGGCAGGATTGGCACTCCTGCTTCCAACGCCAGCCTGATCGCCCCACCCTTAAATCGAATCATCGATCCGTCGGGCAAACCGCGACCTCCCTCCGGAAAGATCACAACTGCGCCGCCATTTCTTAGCCACTGGAGCGAGCGTCTAATCGCCGCCGGATCGCTGCGCTCGACTTGCAGAGGCCACGCGCCGAGTATCCTCATGAGCTTTCCCACGACTGGCCAACTAAGCGCTTCGCTCCACGCCAGAAAACGCAACGGACGAGTGATCGGCGTGCCCAGCCAAAACGGATCGAGATAAGTTTGGTGATTGGCGGCGATGATTAATCCGCCCTGGTCGGGAATGTGCTCGAGCCCGGTGTGCCGGACCTTCCACAGCGCTCGGTTGAAAGCGCCAATAACACGTCTAATGACCGTTAGGGTTCGCTCGGGTAGCACGAACTCTTCCGGCTTTGTGCGATCGGCCGGTTTGTGGGGGGTTCCTCTGTCGGTATTGTTCAAGCGGTTCCTGGAAACTCGTCGGACTGAACTCTTGATTGCTCATTCCTGCGGTTTAATCTCCGGCCACCATTCGGGCACGTCTTTCTCGGTGAGGAAATCGTCGTTCCAACGTTGACACGCAAGACATCGAAAGCCTCGATAACTGCAGGCCTCGCTCTTAGTGATCCCAACGGAGGCCCTCGTCTCGCAGTCTGGAAAAAAGCAGTGCCGATCGAGCTCTACTAATAAGACCTCGCGTGGGAGAACTATACGTAGCGGCTCTCTCATTCCTGACTCACACTCAATCTTACAATGGCCACTCTTTATCGATGAACTCAAGATGGATTCTGGGAATGCCATCCGCCCCTGTGCTGCGCGCGCGCACGGCAGCGTGGACCGTCAATCCGAATTGCTGACTGGTCATTCGAACAAAGCGTCCTACCGGAATCGTTAGTGTCGTAAACACGGTTGCGCCTCTGCGGCTAATATTCTCTGTGACGGTACTCTCGTTTTTCGCGACCTGGCCCTTTTCGTCGAGCAGCTCCAGAAACATATCCACCGGAATATTGTGTCGCGTGTGAATGCGTTTGTCAGAGGTTGGCATCGGGGCGGCGATTTCGTCAGCATCTTTTGCGACGGCTAATGCTTCCGCAAAGGAACCGGCTGCCTCATAGCGTTTGGAAGGATCTTCATCGTAACTGCGAGGCGGATGCTTGCCAATGAAGGCGACGCCAACTTCAAACAGCGGACTCTTGTCGGCAGATTCCAGCATTCTAAGATAGCGAACCATCGCCCAAACACGATACTGATCTTCGACGTGATCAAATACGCGCAGTTGCCGCGGCATGGGAATAGTCATATGCAGCAACCGACCGCGTTCAGTCGGACGCTTAAGAGTAAACCCCGCGCCGAAGGGGGTTACGTTGGTCAGTCTGGTGATTTCGATCCACTCAAAGTCCGGTGTCTCACGGCAATGCACGCGCACCGGCAGCCGCAGCTCCAGTCGTTCCCGCACACGCTTCCACTTTCGGCCATCATTACTCATGCTATTTCATGCTTTTGCCGGGGCTGATCGCGCCTTTGCTACCTGCGAGTCAACAGTTCGGCATCAGACTGCGCTTAGGAGGGTCGAAGCTGTTGATTTTATTAGGGTTGAGTAGTTTTTTCGGCTTTGCCAAAAAGTGCCGGCAGGGCTATACTAACGCTTACTTTTGAGCCGACAAACTGAGCAGTTCCCGCGAGCTTTTTACAATCACTCATCGCGAACAAAAGGAAGCTTTCAAGACCGCTAAATGCGATGTCGTCTGTAATTATCACCGTGCCTGCGAGGCGAAGTAATCAAGCCTAATCACGCGCGGATTGTACTGGAAAGGTTAATAGATGGAAACACCTACTGAACGCAATCCTGCTCAACCACACATTAACATCGAAGATGAAATGCGGCGTTCGTATCTCGACTATGCAATGTCCGTGATCATCGGACGTGCCTTGCCTGATGTTCGTGATGGCCTCAAACCGGTTCATCGACGCGTGCTATGGGCAATGCATGAACTGGGAAACACTTACAACAAGGCCTACAAAAAAAGCGCGCGCATCGTTGGTGATGTGATTGGTAAGTATCATCCGCACGGAGACATGCCGGTCTACGACACGATCGTGCGTCTGGCGCAGGATTTTTCGATGCGCTATCCACTTGTAGATGGTCAGGGAAACTTTGGATCTGTCGATGGCGACGCGGCGGCGGCCATGCGCTACACCGAAATACGGATGGCGCGGCTCACGAACGAAGTCCTGGCTGACATCGAGAAAGAGACAGTCGATTTCCAACCAAACTACGATGAATCTTTGTCGGAGCCAAAAGTTCTGCCGACGCGCATTCCGAACCTGTTAATTAACGGTTCTGACGGTATCGCAGTCGGTATGGCTACAAAGATCCCGCCGCACAATTTGACTGAGATTATCGATGCCACACTCGCGCTGTTGCGCAAACCAACAATCGGTGTCCCGGATCTCGCGAAGATCGTTACCGGTCCAGATTTCCCGACAGGCGGTTTTATCTACGGTCGCAATGAAATTAAGAGCTCGTATGAAACTGGCCGCGGAGTTTTGCAGTTGCGGGCACGCGCGGGTATCGATCGCATCGGCCGCGGCACTCAGGAACGTGATGCGGTCGTCATTACTGAGATCCCTTTCCAGGTGAATAAGGCACGCTTGATCGAGCGCATCGCCGAGTTAGTCAACGAGAAGAAGCTGGACGGCGTCTCGGACCTGCGAGATGAGTCTGATCGCACCGGGATGCGGATTGTCGTGGAACTAAAGCGCGATGCGGTGCCGCAAGTTGTGTTGAATAAGCTCTACAAGCTGACGCCGATGCAGACTTCTTTTGGTGTCATCAATCTGGCGATCGTCAACGGGCAACCGCGGGTTTTGAACCTCAAGGAGATGCTCGAGGCATTCATCGACTTTCGCCGCGAGGTTGTCAAAAAAAGAACGGAGTATGAGCTTCGCATGGCTCGTGCTCGTGCTCACATTTTAGAAGGTCTGACCAAGGCGATCGATGCCCTCGACTACATCGTGACGCTGATCAGGAATTCCCGCTCGGTAGACGAGGCTCGGCAGTGGCTGACGGGTCAAATGAAATCGATGGACGAAGTGAAAACCTGGAAAGGTGTTCCTTCGGATGTCGTGCTCAAGACCTATCTTGGCAAGTTACAAAAAACTATCGAGCGGCTTGCCTTTTCAGACTTGCAGGCGCAGGCGGTGCTTGATCTGCAACTCCGCCGGTTAGCGGCGCTGGAACGGCAAAAGATAATTGACGAGTACGAAGGCATCATCAAATTGATTGCCGAGCTCGAAGAGATCCTCGCAAATGAAAGTAAGCTGCGGTTGGTGATTAGCAAAGAGCTGGAGGACGTTAAGAAGGATTTCGGCGATAAGCGACGTACGGAGATCATCGACGAAGGCGCTGAGTTTTCGATCGAAGACCTGATTGCCGATGAGGACGTCGCCATTACGGTAACCAACAGCGGCTACATCAAGCGCACGCCGATTACGACTTATCAGCGTCAAGGCCGCGGTGGGAAAGGCCGTTTTGGCGCAGCCGCGAAGAATGACGATTTCGTCGATCATCTGTTCATCGCCTCAACTCACGCCTACATCATGATCTTCACCGACGACGGTATGGTCTACAAACTGAAGGTCCATGAAGTGCCCGATGCCGGCGCCTCGGCGAGAGGGAAAGCGGTCGTCAATCTGATCAACATTCCTTCGGATCGCAAACTGGCAGGTGTGGTGGCAGTGCGCGACTTCACCGACAGCAAGCACGTATTGATGGTGACTCGCAAAGGCGTCATCAAGAAGACTTCACTGTCGGATTTTCAGAACATTCGCACCAATGGGATCATCGCCATTAACATTGACGAGGGCGATCAGTTGCTCGACGTGGTGTTGACCGATGGCACCAAGCGGATTTTCATCGCCACGCATAACGGCATGGCAATTCGTTTCGATGAGAAGAACGTTAGACCGATGGGACGAGCCACGCGCGGTGTCCGCGGCATCGACTTGAAGCCTGACGATTTTGTCGTCTCGTTGAGTCCGGTATCGGCCGATGATACTGAAAGGATGTTGTCGGTTTCAGAGCAGGGCTACGGCAAACAAACGCCGATCACTACCTATCGTCTGCAATCGCGTGGAGGCAGAGGCGTCATTAACATGAAGACGACAGACAAGACCGGGAAGGTCGTGGCCGTTTTCCCAGTCGAAGATGATTCCGAGATCATGATCATCACGCAGCAGGCGAAGCTAATCCGGTTGAACGTGAAGGACATTCGCCGAACCGGTCGCAGTGCGCAGGGTGTGCGATTGATTAAGACGGACTCGGAGGACATGGTGACGAGTGCTTCGCTGGTGGAAGCAGCTTCGGAAGATGTGTTCGAGGAAACTCCCACCGAATAGATTGTAGGGGCGGCACTCCGTGGCCGCCCCCGCTTTGCTCTCAAGATTTCTCAGGAAAAAAGGGGCGTCCACTGAGTGCCGCCCCTACAACTTATCCTCGTGATTCCTCACTCTCGACCCAAACCTCGCCGTCTTCAAAAACCTCCTTCTTCCAAATCGGCACCGTCCGTTTGAGCTCGCGGATGGCCCACTCGCAAGCCGCGAACGCCGCGCGACGATGCGGAGCGCTGACTGCGATCACAACGCTTGTTTCGCCAATCTCCAGTTTCCCGGTGCGGTGCACGATCCCAAGGTGGGCGATCTCAAACTGCTGGTGTGCCTCTTCCCCCAGACGCTGCATCTCTTTCAAAGCCATTGGAGCATACGCCTCGTACACGAGGTGCATCGTCCTGCGTCCTTTCGTCCATTCGCGCGCATAACCGTCTAGCGTCACAGTTGCGCCACACTCAGGCAGTACGACTCGGCGTGCAATCGCCCCGACATCGAGAGCGTCGGTCGTGATCTCAAAGAAATCCGGCGGCCCAGTTGAGCCACCACTGACCGGCGGGAACAATGCTAATTCGTCTCCTTCAGAGAGGACACGATCCGCACCGGCATATTCCTCATTCACGGCCAGCAGCAGCGAGCGGCCAAATCGTCGGAGAACTGGAAATGCCGCGAGAATTTCTTCGAACGCTTCTGAGGCCTTGGCGCCCGCCGTAACGTTGAAGGCGATCTCGGCTTTGCCGACGGCGTCGCGAGCTGCTCCGAAAAAGAGTACGCGGACGGATATTTGATTGTTATTGGTTTGCGTCAAATTCGGATTAGCTATTCGAGATCGAGTTTCTTTCCGCTGTGTCCATTTCCCTTTGACAGGCCGTGGATGCGCGCTCGCTCTACGTAACCTCCCACGGCCTGTTCCAACATATCGCGCAACCGCCTCAGTCGCTCGGAAGTGGAACGAAGCTCGAGCAAACTCTGTTTGATTTCCGGTTCCATCTCCATCGCTCCGGCCACGAGAAAAGAGAGTCGCTGCGGGTCGGTATCCGAAAGATCAGGGAGGCTGGCGCGCTCGTCGTTAATCGTGCGGATCGCTTGTGCAATGCGCATGAAGAGCTCACCGACGTGGTGAGCATTTTCCGAGATTAGTTCCGTGTCCTCTTCCTCATCCTCGAAGAATGTCACGCGCGCCATAAGATACGGAGTACCGCGATCGAGATATGCTTCGACGTGATATCTGATGAGGCCAATCGTAAGTATGTTTGAGCGGCCGTCAGGCAATGTTTGCGTTTCGGTTAGTTCAGCGACACAGCCCACGTGGCCCACCGGCGGTGCATCCAGCTCGGCAATGCTTTGATCCAGAAACGAGAGCCCGAAGAGGTTCTTCGCGAGACGAATGTCTTCGAGTAGCTGACGATATCGTGGTTCGAAGATGTGCAGTGGCAAAGGCAGGCCGGGAAACAAAACAATCGGGAGTGGAAAGATCGGTAATTCGCTAACGCCGTTGACCTTGTCCATCGCCTCAGTCATGGAAGACAGAATACAGAAAACAGAACACAGAATACAGAACACAAAATTCAGAATGAGAGAAGATTCTGAATTCTGAATTCTGTTTTCTGTGTTCTGTTCTCTCTCTTCTGCCCTTTAAAAAGAAAGCCCCCGCCCATTTCAAGCAGTGAATGGGAGCGGGGGCCTCGATTGCTCCGCGCCGTAGGAGGGGTACCACACGCGCGGTGCTGGATCGGCCACATATTTTGGGTGGGAGTGGCCGAAAGCGGTAAAAAGGGCTACCGAAGAATTCAAACAACTTCTAATTCACGAGGAGCCATACGTCGCAAGAGCGACAACAACTGTTCCGTATCGAAGGGCTTGAACAGAAACTCGACCGCGCCGATCGCTTTACAGGCCTTCTTAGCTTCGACACTATCTGCCGCCGTCATCACGAGTACCCTTGAGTCAGGCAAGTGCGCCTTTAAGTACTCGAGTATTCGCAGGCCAATCTCCAGCGAATCATTCTCCGGCGGCATCCGCAGATCCAGAATAGAAAGATCAGGTTGATAGATCGTGGCACGCCTGACTGCCGTCTGCATGTCGTTCGCCGTTACCACGTCATAGTCGTCGCTGAGTGTCCAAAACAGTTGCTGGGTAATTGACTCATCATCATCAACGATTAAAACTCTGGGCTTCATGTGAGTCTCCTTACTGCTGTCACTTGAGTAGGCAATGCGCATACCTCACACCGTGGCTGAACTGATGTCAACAGTTTCGCGGCAACAGCAGTGAATAGGCTTGATGCAAGATTTCTTGCGTCTGCTCGGTCGAACACAAACGGATAGAGGCGTGTGTACTTTTGATGACGGCGCGGGAAGGGAAGAAGGGGGTAGGGTGAAGGGGTAGGGTGAAGGGTGAAGGGTGAAGGGTGAAGGGTGGGGATGAGTGACAGCCTCCCCCAGCGAACTCCGACCCTTGATCTCTGATATCTCTGACTTCTGATCCCTGACTTCTGATCTCTGTCCTCTGACTTCTGACCTCTGACCTCTGAATTCTGACCTCTACTTGCGAACTCAACTCCAGAATCCATCGTATAAGGTCGCGCGGAGGTTGAACAACATGCGTGATCCAGTCTTAGCAGGCATCTTGAGTTTCATAATTCCCGGCGTTGGTCAGCTTTATAACGGCCGCTGGTTGGCGGGATTTCTGTGGCTACTTTTTACCCCCGGCTTTTGGATTGGTACGGGCGGCACGCTCGGCTGGATCTGCCACATCGTGGCGGCATACACCGCGTATTCTTATGCGAAGGAACATCCGGTACGCTATTAAATCGGAACCGAGGAGCGCAGCGACCGGGTTTTCACCGAACGCTAGCGCTTTCGTCAGAAGCTTGAAACTTCATTGGCAGTGCAACTCGAATCAGCGCTAGTGATACATCGCCAAAACCTCGATTGAAGAAGCTCCTAGGAGATTCGGCGATTGGCCTGGTCGCTATCGCTCCTCGGTTCTGATTATTGACACTCATCGCAGATGCTCCTTATAGTCAGCATCGCTTCGAACCTCGTCAGAGTCTCCCTCCTTTGTTCCTTAATTGAATCGCTCAGCGCGCCGTGAAACCGAAACTCTGTTCGGCGCCCGGCCAGGGAAAATATGAACCGCCAACGAAGAACTTTGCGGAACCTGATCGCGCTTTCCTGCCTGCTTTTGATCCTGCACATCGGGCAGTCGCCGGTAGTCGCCAAAGACACCTGGACTTCGGTCAAGTCACGCAATTTCAACCTGGTTGGAAACGCGAGTCAGAAAGAGATACGCGAAGTAGCCATCCGCCTCGAACAGTTTCGGGCAGTGTTTGCTCGATTGCTACCCAGTCTGAAACTCGCTTCTCCCGTTCCCACGACCGTTATTGTTTTCAAGAGCGACAGTGCGTTCAAGCCCTACAAACCAGTGGCGGACGGAAAGACGATCGACATTGCCGGGTATTTTCAGACCGGGCGAGAGGTCAACTACATCGCGTTGTCGACAGAGGACCGCTCGAATGGTTCCTTCCGAACGATCTTTCATGAGTACGTACACCTGCTCATAAACAACACTCTCGGTCGTGGCGGCGTGCCGGCCTGGTTCAACGAGGGATTAGCGGAGTACTACAGCAGCTTTGAGATTGCCGACTCGCGCAAGGTCTCGCTCGGCAAGTTGATTCCCAATCACCTTTATCTTTTGCGCTCGTCCAGGCTGCTACCGCTCGAAACGATGTTTGCTGTGGACTATCGCTCGCTGCATCGCAACAAGCAGGAGACTGGGATTTTCTATGCACAGGCATGGGCTTTCGTTCATTACCTGATTCAGGGAAACGAGGGCAAGAATGCTTCCCGAATGAATAAGTTCCTCGCTCTGCTGATAGCAAACACTGAGGCCCGCAAGGCTTTCACCCAGGCGTTTGAAACTGACTATGCCCGGATGGAGAAGGAACTCAGGAACTACATTCAGCGGGATACGTTTCGGATGAATCTCGCCACTTTCGCTCAAAAACTAGAGTTTGATTCGGAGCTAAAGGTCTCGCCGCTGAGTGAAGCTGAGGGACTTACCTATCTCGGTGACCTGTTGTCGCACATTCAACGCCCGGACGACGCGAAGACGAAATTGGAGCAAGCTCTGAAGCTCGACCCAACTCTGCCGATGGCCCACTGGTCCCTGGCGATGGTCTTCATGGAACAGAAGAACTTCGCGCGCGCCAAGCAGCACCTAATCAAGGCGGCCGAAGGGAATTCGTCTGACTACTTGCCGCATTATTTCCACGCTTATCTTTTGAGTCGCGAAGGAATGGATGACGAGCAACGTGTCACGGCTTACCCGGAAGAATCAGCGGCTATCATGCGCGCAGAACTGCGCAAAGCGATTGAGCTAAAACCAGACTTTTCTGAGTCTTACCATTTACTCGCCTTCGTAGAACTGGTAACTGAGCACAAACTCGACGAGGCGGTCCAGCTAATCAACAAGGCCATCGCGTTATCACCTGGCAACGAAGAGTATCTTTTCGTGCTGACGCAGATTTATCTTCGCAAGCACGACTTTGCGGCCGCGACGAAAACAATCGAACCACTCGCCACAAACGCAACTGATCCCCAGATTCGAGCTAAGGGGGAAAGGCTGCTGCGCTCGGTGAAGTCTTACCAGGAGACCCTGGCGCGTTTTGAAAAGGAAAGAGTTTCCGCGGGGCGTCCACCCTTTCGGGATGCGAACGAACAAGTCGCAGGCCAGGGTTCTACCAGTGAGGTTAATCCGTACACCTATCTCGAAGAGGCTTTGAGAAAACCGCAGGCCGGCGAGATTCGGGTTCAAGGCATTCTGACGCGGCTGGAGTGCTCGGCGCAGGGCATAGTGTTCGTGATCAAGGGAGAGAGTGGTGTCCTGCGATTTTCATCGAAGGATTTTGAGGGAATTCGTATTACCACCTATGCAAGTGATGTCAGAGGAGAACTAACTTGCGGGACGCGTAAAGGTGAGAACTTTGTAGTGGCGACTTTTAAGCCTGCGAAGGACGGTCGCGAGAAGACCGATGGCAAGCTGGTCTCAATTGAATTTGTACCGAAGGACTTCAGGCTGACGGGTTAGCCGCGGATAACGCGGATGACACAGATATAACCAGGAGAGTCGCCGCACGACAGCTGCTGGGCCGATTCCAAAGAAGGGTTCCAATGTCCGACATGCTCAGCTTGTCGTTGGATTGGGAACTCTCAATGCGCGACGTCACAGGTTGAATGCGGTGAAACTCGACGACAAGCTCAAGCATGTCGGACATTGATGAGTGTCTCACGGTCGTTGCGGCTTTTTATCGGGAGGAGTAGCGCGCGGAATGTCGCCATCATCGAGCGGATTTTGGGCATTCTCAATCTGCAACTTCGGTGGTGAACCACGCAGCGCCGGCGGCAGCTTGGGCACCGGCAACTTGACTGTAGCAATGGGTTCAGAGCGTCTAATGATCGCGCCTCCTCGACCGGCCACCCAGATATTCGTGCCGCCGCGATAAGCCACGGAAAAGAGAGGTGAGCTGGTGATCGTCGGTTGAATTTGCCAGGTCTGGCCCCCGTCTTTGGTGTGGATGATTCTTCCCTGATCGCCGGTCGCCAGCACGTCCTCGCGACCACTGACTGCAACCGCAAATAGATTAGTGTCAAATCCGCTCTCGAGATCTTTCCAGCTGATCCCGCCATCATCGGTTCGCAGGATGATGCCTTTGGCGCCAACGATGTAACCGCGCGACGGATCAGCAAAGGCGATGGCGTAAAGCCACTCACGAATATTTTGATCGACGCGGCTCCACTTTTCACCACCGTCCTCCGTCCGCAGGATTGTCCCACCGGAACCTACCGCAACGCCATGTTTGTCATCGGCGAAACTTACGTCTTCCAGCCAATTGAATAAGTTGGCATTTTGAAAGCGCCAGGTCTTACCGCCGTCATCGGAGTGATAGATAGCTCCGCGGGCGCCGACGATCCAACCTCGCTCAGGAGAAACAAAATCAAGTCCATAGAAATCCTCACTGGCTTCGATCGGAACCTTGGCCCAGGTAATTCCCCCATTGTCAGAATGCAGGATGGTCCCTTTGTCTCCGACAGCCCAGCCCAACTTAGCGTTAATGAACTTGACGGCGTTCAACCGCGTCGTTGTTCCTGAGGGTCTGACAGTCCAGTTTTTTCCGCCCGAACTCGTGTAAAGAATTCTTCCGCGCGACCCAACTGCCCACCCTCGCGAGTTATCGAGGAAGAAAATGTCCGCGAGATCGTCACGACCTCCCTCAGTCAGGCGACGCCATGACAGCCCACCATCATCAGTACGCACCACCAGGCCGTCGGCGCCGGCGGCCCAGCCCAGCGACTCGTCGACGAAATGCACCGTGACCAGGCGCGGGGAGGTACGGACGTTTACTGTTAGCCAGATATTGCCGCCATCTCCGGTTGTCAACACTACGCCGCCGTCGCCTGCAGCCCAACCATGTTGTTCGTCTGAGAAGTAAACTGAGAAAAGATCCGTATTGACCAGCGAATCAAGAGTTTGCCAGGTTGTGCCGCCGTCTTTGCTTTGCAGGATTGTTCCTTGATAGCCGACGACTATTGCGCGCTCAGCATTAACAAATGTGACGCTGGTCAGCACGACACTTTTGATTCCGGTTTGATGTTTCCACTCGACGCCGCCGTCGTTGGTAGTCAACAACGTGCCGCGCGAGCCCACCGCAATTCCTCTTTTTGCATCAGCAAAGGCGACGGAGAAGAGATGCCCAGTGGTCTTTGCGTTTTGGGGCTTCCAGGTAACACCGCCATCGACGGTAGCGATGATTGCGCCGAAGGTCCCGACGGCCCATCCAAAACGATTATCCTCAGGCGCAAAGGTGACCGAAAAAAGATGATCGCGCGTTCCAGTTAATCGTCGTTTCCACTTGTCGCCGCCATTGTTTGTTGTCAGTAAGACTCCGCGCGCGCCGGCAATCACGGCTCGAGATCGGTCCTTGATGAAGACGCTATACAACGTAGTGTTCGCAGCTGACTCCTGTTCCTCCCATTGGAAACCGCCATCGTCGGTCCTCAGGATTGCACCATCGGAGCCCACGGCCCACCCATGTCTTTTGTCGTCAGCAAACCTAATCGAGTTGATTGTGTTGCCTTGCGGCAGCGGATTCTGCCATTCCCAGCCACGATGCTGTTCCTGGGAGTGGACCGCCATGGCCGATAAGACCAAAAGTCCGACGAACGTCAAACACGCGCGAACCCGACGCCGTTTGCATGGGCGCACTGCTCTTTTCCGGATTGCCGAACTGGCGGAGGTCATACTCGTACCGCTTTGATCCTGAATTTCTGGGGTAATGAAGGGGGAAATTATATTGATCAGCCGGGCTGAAAGCGAATTGGGGAGGGGAAGTTGAAAACTCGAACGCCAGCGCCGCAATTACTTGCCGGCCGCTTGTCATCTCGCGAGACGCTATTCATCGGCGACGCCGGCAAACGTGCCGACGCTGTCGACCGCTTCCAGCAGGATTTCTTCATCAACTCGACCCAGCGCAGCAATCTTACGAGCCGCTTGATCGGTGGCCTCTTGCACGACATGACCGTTGTGACCACGGGTCCATTCCCAAGTGACACGATGGCGGCTGGAAGCTTTATCCAAGCGTGACCACCAATCGTGATTAGTCTTACGTCTAAACCGACCGCTCATGGTCTCGACCACGTAGCGCGAGTCAGTGAACAGGTGAACCAGGCAAGGTTCGCGAAGACTTTCCAATCCCAACGCGGCGGCGGCAACCTCTGCCTGTTGGTTAGTCGCGTTTCCCAAGTATGTGCCAACTGCTCGCCAAATGCCGCGATATCCAAGCAAGGCGACGGCCGCGGCCCTCGTGGCAGCTTGTCCGTTTCCCAGACTCGAGCCATCGCAGAATATCGTCACTTTCTTTTTCGCTACCGCGCGCGTTTCGTCGGTTACACCTGTGGACATCAATCCTCTCTAGAGATCTGCGTGGTGATTGTTAGCGAGGTTAGCCTAACATGCGAAGCTTTGAATTGCAGGTTCAGAGGCTTCAACTAGTTGGAATGCGCGGTTTGATGCAGGTAGTTCATCAGCTAGAATCCCATCCATCACGATGAGAATCGTTACCCTATTTAGCCGGGCTGGTAAACAAGTGGTTCAGAACCCGAGTCATGCGGCGCTGCTCATTCGCATGGCGGCGTGGGTGAGTCTGCTTTCACTGGCGGTGAAGTTTCAGTCATTGCCTGCGGCGCTCGGGTTGGTGGCTACTCCGATTCGAAAAACCAATCCTGCCGTAACCGGTGCGGAGCATCGCCTGGCCGCCACGATCGACACTCTGTTGAAGACGAAACTCTTCTGCTTTGAGCCGGTGTGTTGGAAACGAGCCGCGGTGCTTCACCGTTACCTGGCGCTCAACGGAATCGCTACCACCATAGTTTTCGGAATGCGCAAAGAGGCAGACGGAAGTTTGCACGGACACGCCTGGCTGGAATCAAAGGGCCAGCCATTCCTTGAAACCGAGGTTCCCGAATACAAGGTGACTTATACTTTTCCTTCCGCCGACAAGGCGCCACTCGATCTTGAGCCAGGATCGCTAAACTCTCAATAAAGAAAAAAGAGAGAAGCGAGTGCTTCTCTCCTCCGTTCTTTTGAAAGCGGCTACCGATGCATCGAATCAGACTCGCGATCGAGTTGCCAGCGAACGGCGCAATCCACTTCTCAACTGACGAGTTTGTAGAAACGCATGCTCTTGAGCAAGCGCTGTACGCTGGCGGTTGCTTGTTCCTCAGTCACTTCATACGTTGCCGTGACCTCACCGACTATTTGGGTTAAGTCTCTTCGCTTCTCAAGCGCCTTCCAAATCAACATCGCTGACTCGTTGAGTTGATAATACTTCTTGGTGTTGAGATCGATCAGCAGCCCTTCGTTACCATCGAAGTCAGTAAACACCACTTGCTCATTCGGTGTTGAAGTCGTTGAATTCATACCAAGCTCGCTCGCTTTCAAAGGCTAACAGCTTCGAGATCTTGCTCGAAGTGAAATGATCGGCCTTGCTCACTGATAACAAATAACCAGCGTGAAAAAGACGAAAGGAGAGATGCTTACTTGCAGCTCTCCAGGCCCACCCATGAACGTCTTTAGGTTAGGCAGTGGTGAACGCATCTGTTGACTACGATAACCAATAATTCCCGACGAAAAGCTTTGCGTGTAGAAATAAATGGCAGGAGTGGTATGTACCACTCCTGCCTGATGGTAATCAACTACGGCAAGGCTTCAACATTTACGTAGAACCTGAAGGTTCCTGTCTGCTGGATGCCCAGCAGAAAGCGGATGTCGATCGTATCGCCAGGAGGAAGAGGCGTCGCCAACGTGACAATGCCGACCGATAACGAAGAATTAAAACCTCCACCATTTGGCTGGCCGGGTGGCTGCTCCAAAGTAGTACCTTGAACCGTAACGGGGCTGGTTCCGGCACCACATGGCGCGCGATCGACAACGACTACCACTGCCGTCGAGGTCCTGGGTCGAAGATCGGCAAATCCGGAAGGCGCTGGGAATGTGGTCAAGTCGATCACGCGAAAACGCAACCGAGTAACATTTGCTCCCGTGCCGTTAGTAAAGGATCTGCGGATATCCAACGTCCCAAAAGTGGAGTTGTTTCCCGGGTCTGAAGTGAAATCACGAACTCGATTTGGCGGTGAAGGACCACCGACGCAAGGATCCAGCAGTTGCGCCGGGAAACTTGCATTGCGCTGAATCGGACTGGAGAGATTTTCCGGACCAGGTGCGCCCAATCGTTGACCAGCACCAGCAGACGTACCGTTCGTATCAACAAAAACGAAATCGGCTGCATTGCTGTTGGTATCCTTCGGCGTATCTATACTGCAACCGCCTGAGGAAGTAATGGAGCCCGACTTGCCGCAGTTGTCTCGATAGAACGAATAGTCGATTGAGAAAGGCGTCAATGCCGGATAGCCAGCACCTTCTTTGTAAAGAGCGTTTGCTTCAGATGTCGAGCCGACGGCATCGAAACGATTCGCAAGGGTGAAGTCGGCGGGAACAGTGGTATTGAAAATTGCTATCCCAGCGTTGTCCGGAATATCAGCAGTATAGGCGGAATCGCCAGTAGCGGTTGTGCCATTTCCGGCCGGATAAGAGGCCAACGAATACGCATCTGAATTCACGCAGAGATAGTGTCCCCGATTTGGTATGACGGTGCCGTTCGGAATGAAGCAGCGCGCCACACCGTCAGAAGCCGCTACTGCATAACCGGCACCGCCGCCGGCTACGGTGTGGTCCGCGCCCGAGATGTTATAAATCTCGATGAACTCGTCGTCTGAGCCGCTGGGACCACGCACTCGAAACTTGCTTATCACCAAACCCACGGCCGTGGCGCCGTTGATCCCCTGCTTCGGAGCGCGAGGTCCGCGAATGTTTGAGCGACTAGCGCTCTCTTCCCCTGAGATCACAGCCGGAGCAACAGGAGTCACTGGTGCAGATACAACTGTCTCAACTGGTCTAGCAACTGTACTGGGTACTGCAATGATGATCGGAAGGACCTGCGAGTGCGAAGTAACTTCTTTTTTCGCTTTGGCTTTCTTGCGTTTCTTTTTGCGCGCTGGAGCAGATGGATCAGATTCTTGATTTCGCTCAGCCGCGAAGGCGACAGGACTTACAGCGTTCGCGAAAACTGGCGCCTGAAAGGCCAAGAATAGTGCTAGACATGATAACGACGTACTCCAATACAGACGACGGACGGAGGTAGACATTCAGTTCTCCTTTAAGGTGCGTTAGTTGTAGTGGAATCGACGCGTCGGGAAAAGCTCGCCTACTTCCAGACTACCGTTCAATTTATGAGGCGATTTTCCTTTGGGGTAGGACCTTGGAATCTGTATTCCGCGGTTCATTTCTTACCTTTGTTAACGAGACCCAACGCTCTCCCCAGGCTTATCAGCGACGGATCCCTCAGCTCGGTAAGACATTGGCATGTGGGAATCCAACTTTTCGAAAAGTAGCACAGCCAAAATTGTGTCGTCAATTAGAAAAAGTTCGGGGTGGTTGTCATAAATCAGCAGTCTTTGAGTTTTGTGTTTTGTGATTCTCGCGATAAATCCTCAGACGTTGAATCAGCCTGGGCCAGTCAATGAAAACCAGATAAAGGGCCAGCTGATGAGGAAAAAAGATGTTCATCAGCAGTAATGTCGACAGATGAAAGATCACACCAAAGCCCAGGATCCACCAGCGCGCGCGACGCCAAAACACTGACAGTGGAAACACCAACTCCCAAGCCAGCACCAGACCCACGGCTGCAGGAAGATACTGGCGAACTTGCGGTAATAGAAAAGCTAACTTGAAGTGTGTGTCGTGAAGATTGTCCAGCGAATGGTAGATTGCAAGCGCAGGCAAATTATCTGGATGAAAATAGTTGAGCCCGCTCACCCGAAGCTTAAGCACGCCGGAACTGAAATAGACCCAGGCCATCAACAGCATCAGCATCAACACCGGAAATCCATAACGCATTCCTGCTTGCGTCTCTTTTGGCCGGCGCCAATTGTCGAATGAAAAAGCCTCCCCGCACGGCGCGAACGCAAGCACCAGAAGAAAATAGATACCCAGCATCTCATCGTGGTTGAAGTGGCCAAAACTGCGCAGCAACCCCTGATAGAACAGCACGAGAACGAAAGCCAGCTTGGTTGAAAACGATGTGAAGACTCCGGTTGCGGCCATGAGCAGAAAAAGAACCAAACCCCACTTCAAGCCGCTCGTTCCAATGGGAGTCAACAAGGCGTCAAAAAACGACCAGGGCAGGAAGTTCATCACGCCCACTGGACGCAGGAGGGTGGCCGGCAGATGGCCCAAACTCGAGAAGGAAGTAGTGAGGATAGAAATCAGGAAAACGCCGCAAACCAGCGTTCGCACGATTCCGAGATTGAGTGGGCTGGTCGAGACCAGACGGTCTATAGATCTGCTCGCCACGTTGCGATCAACTCGTCGTAGTCCTGAAAGCGCCCACTGTCCCAGCGATAAACGTCAAGGCGCACTGACTTGAGTCGGAAGGGCGATTGAGATGAAAGTTCGGCGTTGTAAAGCCTGCCCCAAAGGGTAAGCAATTCGGAAACGTTGGCTCCCGGAGGAACCTCTGAACCCTTCTTTAAGAATTGCAGGTTCCGAGGATGTGGCGATTGAATCTTAAACGCATCGTTATTGACGGTAGCGCGAACGAGGCTCCAGGTGCGGGCATACATGGCGTTCGTGATCTCGGCAGGTCGGATGTCGATCAGGTCTCCGGAAACCGTTTCGCCGCGCACCAGATAGTAGGTCCATGGTTGCTGCAAACTGCCGCCGCCGATCATCACCGTCCACGCCGTGACCGGATAAACGCTCCTCACCGTCGCAAAGGACCAGAACAATGGGATCGCGATGACAGCCGTCAATAAACCATAGCGCCAGCGATAATGATTGTCTGAAAACTCTCTGCTGCCGGTTGAGTAGTTCATCTGCAGTTAAGCCTCGTTGCCATAGTTACTGCGTTCTTGTTTCTGTCTTTGGCGCTCCAGCTCTAGATACGGCCGGTGCGCCCATTTCGCACTCATCGACTTAACACCCGCAGTGGCCGCACGGCGCTTATCGCTGCTATCAGCTATAAAGGGTCGCGCCTCGATTTCGTCTTTGGCGTAGCGGCGCATGCTGGATGCCATCGTTTCAATCTCTTCTGCAGTTGGTTCAAGCCCTAGAAAAGCTGCCAGACGCAGCAGCGCCGGCAGCGATAACTCTTCGTAGTTCAGCAGCCGACGGCGATTGTGCGAAGCTTCACCCACGATTGTTAAGAGCCGGCCAAGCACTCGGGCGCAGTATTCCTCCCGCGACATTGCCAACACCGATTCTGGGTTGCCGCCGATCGTCGCAGCGGCGATTTGCGGACTGCCTTCATAACGCATCCACTCCGGTTCGGTTTGGAGATTCGACACCATGACCTCGACCGGATTGCGATAAATAAATAGCCATGGAACAGTGGGCCAAATTCTCTGGATGCGCGGCAACTGCAGCACACTCAGGCTCGAAAACTTAAGCAGGTAGCGCATCTTGTCGTCGCTGAATTGCTGGCCCAGGGCGTTGACAATGCCGCGCAGGAAAACTGAATAGACCAGTTCTCGGGTCTTACCTTCCCCAACGTCAGTTAAGAAGCGCGCAACGAGCTTGTCGACCGCAAATGCTTCGGAGATTACAAGCGTGTTCGCGATCGCCTTAAAGGCGTTGGTGACCACGGTTGAGCCGCAACGAGACGAATGAAAGATGAATCCCGCCGGCGTTCCACCAAGTTCTAACTTTTCAAAGTGGACCAGGACATCAAGATCTGTGAACCGCTCGGGAATAGATCGCTCGCGCCGGGTTCTCGCGACGGTCTGGTGAAAAAACGGCTCTTTCAGTTCAACCTCACGCATGTCCAACCACACAACGCCGGGGCGTCCGTCTCGAATTACGACGTCTACTGGCAACCAACCCTTGATTTCGTTGAGATCAAACGAAGAACTGATGGTAGCTGAAAGTTCGGCAGGCATGCTTACCGTCTAACTGTTAGTTGAGAGATGCGCTAGTGCTTACTACTGGAAGTGATCGGGCCTTGGCATTTTCCCCGGACGCATCCGGGCGCCAGGGCGTCTTGCCAAATGTAGTCAGACAAAGCAGGCAAGGCGAGCCCGTGTGCAAATCTGGCTGCGTCCCTGCTGCAAGCGCTGCGTCGATCGCTTCGCGGCGTAGTCGGAGTTGCGTGTCGGCCATTTGCTGTAGCCGAGCATGCGCCGAACGGAAAGTCTCAGTGTTGAGATCTGCCGCGATGTCGAGTTGTTGGTCAGCTCCTCTGAACCCCGAAAGATTGCAACAGAGAGTCAGCCTGCCGAGATAGTCGATGTTATAACTGCGACCCGCAAGCGGCGAACAGGGCGGCTCAGAACTGATGTTGTAGTAACCGACGTCAATGCCGATGTTCATTCGAAAAATTCTGGCGAGGGTCGCAATCTCCTCTTCAGCTTGAGTGCGTTCTTCACGACTCAACGCAGACTCGTCATTGGCACGGGCCGAGGTTGGCAAGATGTGGCCAAAGCTTAGCCTGGCAGCCCCTACCCGCGCTGCGAAGATCGCGATCTTTTCAAACTGGTCAATCGTGTCACGACGAATGCCGACCTTAACCGCGAAAGGCATCTGGGCCTTGTAACATCGCGCAAAGGCCCTGATGAGTCTGACAAACGAACCCGAACCGCGCCACCGGTCGTGATCAGCGGCGGTCACGCCGTCGATGCTGAACGCGACATGGCTAATCGCAGGTTGCACGCGCAGCAACGATGGCCAGATCTTCTCGAAGTTCCAACCGTTGGTGACAAAACTAATCTTGAGAGATTGCGATTGCGCCGCGGCGAGGAGGTCAGCGAATTGCGGGTGCAGCGAAGGCTCTCCACCCGTGAAGCTGACTCCTGTGATGCCCACCGCTTCGCGAGCCTCGTGAACGACGCGTTTGAATAATTCCAAGGGGAAGTAGTTTGGAGATTTGCGATAAAGGGCCTCGTCGTCACGCAAGCAATAACTACAATGCAGATTGCAGATATCCGTCAGTTCGACACTGAGCCGTGGTGGGCCATAGCGTTCCAGTGCTGAAGGTTGCGTACTCATTTTTGTTTGGCGAAAGTTTTAGCCAGAAAACTTGAAGTGAAGGAAGGATCGCCCAGCAGATCAGCGCCGGCAGATAACTCAAAGCTGTCCGACTGTTTCACCAGCCGCGCCAGCACATCGAGAAAACCTCGCGCCACGGCCTGATCGTAACAGGACCACGGGCATAAACGAATGAGCCTTGACATGGTTTCGGCCAGTGATAGTTCGCGGGCCCGACTCTCGGGTTGCTCAGTAATGATTGGGAACAAAAGTGTATTGGGCGTGCATTCTTCGATCAAGCCGGACGGAAAAAACGCTTCGGGAACAACTGAGAGTTTCTGGTGACTGTCAGGAGGACTTTTCGGAAAGTTCTCATGCAGCGCAGTTAAGCCGCTCTCCTCTATGGTTTGCCGAGTGAGCGCGAAAAACCGCCGCACTCCACTGGCCTTTACCATACCAGCGTCAATGCCAAGCAACACGGCGTCGTCCGAAAGATAGTTCCAGCCAGCTGCCGCAAGCTGTAGAGTCAGGGTTGATTTTCCACTTCCGGAAGGGCCACAAATCAGAACTGAGCGAGATCTGGAATCGCTAACAACGGCGCCGCTGTGTAACTCAAATACCCCGCACCGGCGCAACGCTGCTGACAACGCGTGGGAGATAAGCTGAGGTAAAAGGTTGTCGGCGTGCTTGAGCGGTTCCGTGAGCCAGATCCGGACAATTTCGGTTTCATCTGCCGCGATTATGGCCCGGTCTGGAAACAAAATCAGGTGGGCTGTGTCAGTTGCATAGCCGACGTTCCCACCACCAATATCGAATTCCTCGAATCCGTCAGGGACCGCCGGCAGAGACTCAACAGCAAAAATCAGTGTTGCATGCTGGCTGACTAGTGCGGAATCTTTTACCAGCGAAACGTGCCAGCGATCGAGAAAATTCGTTATGGACCAATGAGTGGCCTGATCGGCAAAGCTGATAGATACAAACCGACCGGCGACCTCGTATAGAGAGGTAAGCGCCGGTCGGGAAAAATCGGACGCGACCTTCATAGTAGGTAGAACCCAAACTATTCAGGTCTAGTTTGTTGCACCACTCGTCACAGTTTGGAAAAAAGTTGTGGCTTCAAGCACGTCTACCGGAACTGTGATTTCCGGTTCGATAAATTGCCTCTTGGGACTTGTACTCTGTTCCTCTATTTGTGTGTCAATAGGGTTCGCGAAAGCTTCTTCAGATTTTGACAATGTTAGCTGCCTCCTAGCCGAATGGGTTGTCATATTAGCATTGCTAAATCGCAATGCAAGAAAAAATGTGCCTTGGAAAAAAGGCACTGGGTAATAGTACTGGCCCCGCTCGCGTTCATTGCTGTTCCGTCGTGCTCTGTTGAGTTTGCTCGGCTTGGGCCATGAGGACCAGCCGCAAAAGTCTGCGTTCCGCGCGGCGCAGATCCGCTCTCACATACAAAGCAATTTTGGCGGAGAGATGCTGAATCGCTTCCTCGACCGGTACGCTCACAATGTCGGTAGTTACCAGTTCTGCCGGCTCGTCCCGTAGCTCAACCGGGATTCCCAACTCACTGCCAACACGCAGGACCACCAGCATCAATGGTTGTTTCCTGGCCCTGATTGTGAGTTTCTCTCCTGCCAGCGAAACACGTAAGGGACTCTCTTCAAGCCTCTTTTTCCCGGCCTCACTCAACTGGTCCACGCCGTCTTCGGTATCACCTTCAAATAACATCGCTTCAGAGCCGCCCTTGACTACTGCTGTCAGACTCGGCTGAGCCTCATTGTAACCGGACAGGTAAATGGCAACAGGAGTCTGCTGATTCTCCGCGACTCGATAATCAATGAAGACCTGCGGTGCGAGCATCTGGAGCGTCGCTTCGAGCGTTAAATCCGAAGCGTTAACTGTGACCTTTTGCCCTTCCAGTATCTTGCTAAGCTTTACCGGAGCTTTCAAATGAGTCGCCAAATCGGCTGCAAGTTCGGTTAGGTTGATGTCTTTCCCCTTGATGGACACGGTGGTAGGTGCATCCAGTTTAACGACCAGGGTGTATGGCTTCTTCTCCGAGTTCGCAGCAATTGGATCAGTCTCCTTCTGCTGCGCAGTGATCAAATTGTAGGAGCCGGAAAAAGCGGCAATGGCTAAAACCAAGAGAACTTTACCAGCCCTTTTGGTTGTTTTCCGATGCGCCCAAGCGAGGGTCTTCATAGGTTGAATAAGTATTTTTGCTGATCTTGTCGAATGGTCGGGTTGTTCGGTTGCGGCAAATCGAAACTATCATGCACTGAAGAAAACCGTCAAATTTTACTTTCCTGTTTGTGGTATGGCGACGCATTTGAGTAGTTTTCGTCAGTTTGGTTTGAAGATGACAGTTGCTCCTGAACCAGGCTACTCATTCGCTCAAGTCTCAGCTTCCAATCTGCAAGCGCAGCAATCTGACGACGGCGCTCAACCTCCGCTGCAGTTCCCGGTCGCTCTATCAGAAATTCGATCGCCGACAGAAAGTCACTCGCACTCGGCCGCGAGGTTGTAAGTATGGAATGTTCCTCGTTGAATTCGCACACGGCCGGCAAATCAGTTGAAACAACCGGTCTCCCGACCGCGAGATACTCATTGATCTTGGTAGGAACCACCGTGCTCATCTCCGGCGTGTTGAGATATGGGACGATACAAACATCGAAGGACCTCAAGTAACCGGCTAATCGCTCGTGCGGTTGCTGCCCGGCCAGATAAACATTTGGAAGATCTCTGATTCGCTTCAAGTCCACTTGCGCCGCACCCACCAGTATCCAGGACCAATCTGGTTTGGCTTCGGCCATGGCGCCGATCAATTCGTAGTCAACAAAACGATGTAGTCCTCCGATATATCCAATGCGCGGATGCCCAGGAGACAACGCAGCAAGCGGATCGGTTTCGTTCGTCTCAGTCCCGCCGGTTAAGGGGAACGAGTCGAGATTAACTCCGGGTGCGAATACGTGCGCATTCTTATTCCATCGTGAAAACCGGTAGGCGAGTTCATTGCAGTTGGCAAACACCACGTCACAAAGTTCGAGCAACTCACGCTCACTCTCTTCCAATCGCTTTACTGCATTTGTCAGATGAGAAAAATCCGCTAGACCGTAATAGACGATCTTGCTCTGCTCCGTACGCAGAAGATGGATTAAGTCCAGCGCCGTGTCGGTCGGCAGGTAGCTCCAGATCAATGGGTCGCGCATTTGAAGTTCCCGCGCGGTGGCGACGACCGACCGGAGAAAGTAGCGGCGATTCAGACTTCGTTGCCAGCGACAGCCAAACGGCGGCAAAACAACGGGGGAGCAAATCAAAAGGTTTGGAGCAACTTCGCGAATTCCTTTCGCTGGTCGGGCCTTGGCCCAACGCCGCAACCGAGACGCAACGCGACTTACATCACGAATGCCTGGAGTGCGGACGCCAGTATTCTCAACATAGAGCACGCGATTTCCGGCACTCGCTAGTCTCAACGCAATCTCCTGATGGCATTGCCAGAGGAAGGACCATTCGATGCTCGAGATGCAAACGATGTCGTGGCCGGTAATCATCGAGGATCAATTGCCGAATTCGGGATTTCGCGCAGAACAGTAGCAAGCAGCAAAGCGATCGGGAGCAGCCAAACGTGGGCGCCGCGGGCTGCGAGTCCGTAGCGCTTTGCAAGTCTGACGGCTCGCAAGGGCAAGTGTAGAAAAGTCAGCGGACGGGGCAGGGGCGAAGCGGCCCAGTCGATAGGCGTAGTAGTAAGCGCCAGACGCGTGCAATAGCGAACTCGATCTCGCAGCCGATCTTTAAATTTTAAATGGAACAAGATGCGTTTGGAGAACGGCATCGGTTTAGCGTTCGCCTGAAGAAATCTCGCTGCGATGTCACTTACGATCGCGTCCAAACGCGAAGATTTCAGGCGGGCGATGACCGGCGGCGGCAAGGACGAGTCGAAAAGCCGCTGGGCCAGTGAGAGTGCCACCAGCAGCATTCGTTCACAGTGCAGTTGCTGAGAGTCATGGAGCAAACGATCCCAATTGATGTTTGGGTTCGCTCGCAGCAACTCCGCGATGCCGCAAACCCATTCCAGTTTTTCCCAAAAATCCTTTGCTCCGTGGACGGCAAACATGAGCAGTAAGTCTTCCGCTGCGGGAGCAAGAACTTGCGTTCGCTGAAGTTCGATTGACTTGAGCCTTGTCCAAAGCTCGTTCGTATCCAGTGACACGCTGAGAAATCTGGGTGCGATGCGCCAATGCAGTTCAATGATCGTGCGGCCGGCGTCCTTTCGAAATAACCGCACATATCCCAGCCGAGTAAACGCGGCCTGTTTTTCAACGGGAATCTCGAAGTGCGCCTCAAATCCCTGTTCGATTAGCAGCTCGGTTGCTTTCCAAACATCTCTTTCACGAACAAGGATGTCGAGATCACAAAATTGTCGTAGCGCGAGATCGCCATAGACACCAACCGCGACTGCCGGGCCCTTGTATGGCAAGGCTTGGATATCATTCCCTTCGAAGAGCTTAAGCAAATGCAGTAGCTCGCCGGTGAGCAGCACGTTGAAGGCTTTGTTCTTGCGAAAGTAATCGCGGAGATATTCGAGTCGTTCAGGCGGGATTAGGTCTGAAAGTTTTTCGGCGTCGCTCCGTCCCTCGATCGGCGCCGGTTGAATAGCGAGATGAAAACTCAACAGGGGCAGCAGCCCGTTTCGTAGGGCAAGCGCGAGAAGCAGGTCCCAGTCCAGGCCGTCACATAACAGAAAGCCAATGCGTTCAACTCGCTCGGCGTCCAATTGGACACGGGCGCAAAGAAGCAACAGCTCGGCTTCACTCGTGTCGCACGATTCGTTCAACTTGTTGGGAATGAACAAGTGCATTACTCAAACTCTGAGTGTCATCAAGACCGCTAGCGAGCGCCAAGCGAGTAGATCGAAGTTTCAGGGTTATAGGTCTTCCAATCGAACCAGTAATCATTGAGCACGAAGATCTTGCTCAGCTGTCTTCCGGACGACGGTCCGGTAAGCGCAGTCCCAGTGAAGTCCCATTCGCTGCCTTCGGAATCAATCAATCGTAAGGGTGTCACTGCCGGCTTAAGAAAGAATTCCAGCGGGCGGCCATCGATCGTGGTTTCAAAGGCGCGCACTGATCGCCCGTCGTCTCCCAACACGACCACGATAGGAGTGCCACCAACGTTGTCGACAATTGGATTCTGTTTACGTAACGCCGTCAGCGGATAAGCGCGCGCCGCGTTTTTTACTTTCAAGCCGACGACGAGTTCTCTCTTGGGTAACGTGATGTCTTCGCTGAGGGTGGCTACAGGCACTTTGTTCATCCTCTCTTCCCAATCGGCGGACTC